>DAOLDI010000079.1:0-7877 GCA_035327445.1 Cyclobacteriaceae bacterium
AAAGCACAAAACAGAGAAGTAAAAGTTGCCCTCAGCAATACTTTTGGCTTTGGTGGACATAACTTCTCCGTTATTTTCAAAAAAGTAGATTAAGTCCTCCGGCCGCGTGTGGAATAATCTTTTCAATCATACCGAAGAAGACAAAAAACTAATCAGGGCCATTCGGGCAATTACGGGTTTAAGGCCAAACAATATTGAAATTTACCGGCTGGCCACATTGCATAGTTCTGTTACCAAAGATCAGCAAGGCTTCAGAGAATCAAATGAAAGACTGGAATACTTAGGCGATGCCATATTAGGTGCTACTATTGCTGATTTTCTCTTTAAAAAGTTTCCTTATAAAGACGAAGGATTTCTCACAGAAATCAGATCAAGAATCGTTAATCGCGATTCGCTCAACTTGCTGGCCAGGAAGATTGGCGTTGCCGAAATTGTTCGCTTCGATCAGAAAAACACACAACTGCAACAAGTAATTCTAGGCAATACCTTAGAGGCAATTGTAGGTGCTGTATACCTGGATAAAGGATATAAAAAATGCAAAAAGTTCGTGATTCAGAAGCTGGTGATTCCTTTCTTTAACCTGGATGAGGTAGTTAACTCAAACGCCAATCCGAAGAGTAAAATCATAGAGTGGACCCAAAAGAATAACCATTCCATCAGGTTTGAAGTTGAAGTAATTAAAAAAGGTAAAAACCTGAAAGAATTTATTGCACAGGTATACATTGACAATGAGCCTTATGGCAAAGGCTTTGGTTACAACAAAAAGAAAGCAGAGCAAGAGGCATCTTTGAAGTCTTGTGAACAGCTTAACATTTTATAATTGGGTTTAACTAAAAAAACAAATTCAGTTTTTTAAGGTTGTATCGGCATTAGGTAATTTATACTGATATTCGCATCCATGGCCAGGAAACTTATCATTGCAGGGGCAACACTCAATCAAATTCCCTTTAACTGGGACAATAACCTTCACAATATTTTTGCTGCAATTGAAGAAGCTAAAAAAGAACGTGTTGATCTGCTTTGCTTTCCTGAACTTGCCATTACAGGTTATGGCTGCGAAGATTTGTTTTTGTCTGACTGGCTAAGCGAAACCGCCTGGATAAAGTTAAGACAAGTACAGGCAGTATGTAATAACATAAGTGTTTGCATAACCCTCCCTTTAAGAATAGAAAGTTCAACCTACAACGCTGTTTGTGTTATCAGCAATCAAAAAATATTGGGCATACATCTCAAACAGTTCCTGGCAAGAGATGGCGTGCATTATGAGCCCCGTTGGTTTGAAGCCTGGAAAAGCGGGGAGCAGATTTTTATTGCAAGAGATGGTGAAAGCATACTTACCGGTGATATTGTTTTTCAGCTTAAGGGTGTAAGCTTCGGATTTGAAATATGTGAAGATGCCTGGCGCAGCAACAGGCCCGGATATAATTTGTATAAACGCAAGGTTGACTTAATCATTAATCCAAGTGCAAGTCATTTTGCATTCGCTAAAAATTATCAACGCGAAAAACTTGTTATTGAAAGCAGTCAGCAGTTTAAATGCGTTTATGTATATGTTAATCACCTGGGCAATGAAGCCGGCAGAATGATTTATGATGGAGACATCATCTTTGCACAAAAGGGCCAACTCATTGGTAATAATCAACGCCTCTCATTCAAACCATTCAATATTTTATCCCTAGCAATAAATTTTGATGAGCCGCAAGCATCAGCAATAAAACTTACAGACAAGCCAATTTCAAAATTTGAAGAGTTTACACAAGCCGCCACACTTGCATTATTTGATTACCTGCGCAAAAGCAAAGCAAAAGGATTTGTGCTCTCTTTGAGTGGTGGTGCAGATTCAGCTTGTTGTTTAACACTTGTAGCTGAAATGATCAGGCGCGCTGTAAACGAATGTGGCTGGGAAAATTTATATACCCAGTTAAAACTGGATGCAAATACCTGCAACCAGGATTTTCAAAAAACAACAACACAACTTATCACTTGTGCATATCAAAGCACGTCCAATTCTTCAAACCAAACATTTGAAGCCGCCAAAGCCCTCAGCGAATTTACCGGAGCTACCTTCTATCATTGGTCGGTTGAGGATGAACTAAAAACTTATACCTCAAAAATAGAACAAGCATTAGGAAGAGCATTAACATGGGAAAATGATGATGTTGCTTTACAAAACATACAAGCAAGAACACGCTCTCCTATCATTTGGATGCTGGCCAATATTAAGGCTGCTTTACTTATCACCACATCTAACCGCAGTGAAGGAGATGTAGGCTATGCCACTATGGACGGTGACACAAGTGGAAGCCTTGCGCCATTAGCAGGTGTAGACAAAACTTTTATTCTGCAATGGCTCAAATGGGCTGAAACAAGTTTAGGCTACAGCGCATTAGCCGGGGTAAATGCACTCACACCTTCTGCAGAACTAAGACCACTTGATAAAGCACAAACAGATGAGCAGGATTTGATGCCCTACGATGTATTATTGAAAATCGAAAAACTTGCCCTTTTGCATCGCTTATCTCCCCAAGAGGTTTACCGCTCGCTAAAAAAGGAATTTGATGATCATGCGTTGCTCAAAACACGGGTCACAAAGTTTTTCCGCCTGTGGGCGGCTAATCAGTGGAAACGCGAACGTCTTGCTCCAGCCTTTCATTACGATGATTTAAATGTTGATCCGCGCAGTTGGTGCCGCTTCCCTATTCTCAGCGGTTCTTTTCAGGAAGAACTGCAAGAACTGGAAAGGCTCAATTAACATTCAGATAAATTAGTGCTTTGGCTTTAATGCATATATTTGCAGCTATGTCTTATTTAAGTTATATCATTTGGAACGCCAGCCCAGAGATTTTTGGCATTGGCACATTTAGTTTACGCTGGTATGGATTGCTCTTTGCTTCCGGATTCCTCATCAGCCAGCAAATTTTGTATTACGTCTACAGAAAAGAAGGCAAAAATGAAAAGGATATTGATGTACTAACCGTGTACATGGTGATCGCCACCATTTTAGGCGCACGGTTAGGTCACGTATTTTTTTATGAGCCAGATAAATACCTGGCCGACCCCATCAAGATTTTAAAAATCTGGGAAGGCGGACTGGCCAGTCATGGTGCGGCTATTGCCATTTTGCTGGCTATCTGGATTTACAGCAAATACAACTTCGTTAAAGGCAAATTCATTAAAACCATTAAACCCGGACAAAATTTCTTCCAGGTGGTAGATCGTATTGTGATTGTGGTTGCCTTAACGGGAGCGCTTATCAGAATGGGCAATTTTTTCAATTCAGAAATTATTGGCTTACCCTCCAGTAAAGGTCAGGGAGTGGTTTTTGCCCATGTATTAACCGATTTTTTGAAAGCCGATGAGCAGAACATTGCCTCAGTAAGTTATGCGCAAACCGGTGAAGACCCAAGTGAAATTGGTACTGTACCTTTAAAAATTTTGATTGACTTTTATCCGGATAACAATAAAACCGAGGCAGATTATCAGCATTATGTTGATACCCGTGTTTTCAATTTACTGGCTAATAACCCCTACGTGAGAGAACATTTTCACCAGTCGGGTTTTCTTACGTATGATCTTGCTCAAAATGAAGATGGCTCATACTCAGCCATTATCAGAACTTATGGTGTAGCGCGTCATCCAGCCCAATTGTATGAAGCAATATCTTGTGTAATTCTTTTTTTTATCTTATTTGCGGTTTGGTGGAAGAAGCAATTGCGCACTCCGCAAGGTTTATTGCTGGGTATATTTCTGATTGTTTGCTTTGGCATGCGCTTCGTGTTTGAGTTTCTCAAAGAAAACCAGGTAGCCTTTGAAGACAGTATGCAATACAACATGGGACAGCTGTTGAGTATTCCACTGGTATTGCTTGGTATTTATTTTACATTCAGAGCCTTAACAAAAAAGGAAACATAGCAAGTGTTTAACTGTTGGTTGTGCGAAAAGTAGCATGTAGTGTAATTGTTTTCTTTGCCTGCTTTCTGTTTTATACTGAAAGTGCAAAAGCTGATTATACTTCAGGTACTTACCCCGATACACTTAGCATTGAAGCCCTCAGCCAAAAACACAAAGGCAATTACCTGCGCATTGGCAACATCATCATTATCGGGAATAAAAAAACAAAGCCCCAGATAATTCTGCGCGAGTTGGACATCAAACAAGGTGATTACATCTACAGTGAAGACTTACCAGAAATTCTGGAGCTCGATAGAAATAAAATTTATAACCTCAGGCTTTTCAATACGGTACTTATCAGAACCATTGAAGTTGATGCTGGCATAATTGATATTCTGATTGAAGTATCTGAACGATGGTTCTTCTTTCCTGTACCATTATTTGAATTGGCCGACAGAAACTTTAACGATTGGTGGCAAAATCAGAACCATGATTTAAGTCGCCTTAACTATGGCGTAAAATTATACTACAATAATGTGCGTGGCAGAAATGAATCTTTAAGATTAACCCTGCAGGGCGGATTCTTAAGAAACATGGAAGTCATCTACAGAATTCCATACCTCGATAAAAAACAACAACATGGTATATCATTCGGCTTCAATTATAGTGAAACCAAAAATCTACCTTACACTACTGTTGATCATATCCAACAATTTTTACGCACTGATAATCTGATCAGAAAATCGACCGGAGGTTTTTTAGGTTATACTTATCGCAAAAATTTCTATGAGTTTCACAGTGTACTCTTCGACTTCAGAAATTTTGAGGCAGCTGATACTATTATTGCTTTAAATGATACTTATTTCAGTGAAGGCAACACATTTCAGCGTATGCCATCCATTACGTATCAATACAACCGAGATAAGCGAGACATAGCCGCATACCCCTTAAAAGGTTACCAATTCTTTGGACACATTAGCAGAACAGGATTTGGTTTTAAAAATGAAATCAACCGGATTGATCTTAGTGTTTCTTATTCAAAATTTATAGATCTCAAAAACGGTAATTACTTTTCAAACTTCAGTTACCTTTATCTGAGCACACCAAATGAGCAACCTTATTTCTCATATGCTGCTTTAGGTTATAAAAGACTTTTTGTGCGCGGATATGAATTGTACCTGATTGAAGGTCCGCAGATTGCCATGAATAAAACCACCTTCAAAAAAAGAATCTTCTCTGGTTCCTGGTTTATTGATGCTATGCCTTTTGAGCAGTTCAAACATCTGCCTATTGCCATTTTCCTGAAAACCTATGTTGACTTTGGTTATGTAACCATGTATCCTAATTATCAGCAAGATTATTTTTTGAATAACAGACTGCTTACCGGTACCGGCATTGGATTGGATTTTGTTTCTTCTTATGACTCTGTACTGCGGCTTGAATACAGCTTTACCAGTTTAGGTACAGGTGGATTTTTCTTTCACGTGAAAAGAGAATTCTGATCAGTACTTTTTCCAGACTTTTGCCTTCCCTCTTTTATTGTATTTATACCAGGTGCCACTTGGTGTTCCTTGTTTATAAAAAGCACGATAACTCAGGCTACCATTTTTATCATAATAAATCCATTCTCCATCTTCATTACCTGCTGCATAATTACCTTGCTGTAGTAAAGAACCTGTTTCACTATACCACAAAAATTCTCCCTGAGGTAAACCCTGTTTATAATGAATTAGCTGCTCTAATGTGCCATTCTCATAATAATGATACCAGGCCCCTGCATACATGCCATGTTGATATTTTCCTTTACGAGCCAATGTACCATTGGCATGGTAGTGCCAGGCAGAATCATGCAAAGCACCTGAATGCCATTGTTCCAACACCATCATATTTCCTTGCTGATCGAAATATTTTACCTCTCCGTGCAATTGATCGTCTCTGAAATTCTCAATGGTATTAAGACTGCCATCCGGATAATAGAATCTCCAGGTACCCTGTTTCAGTCCCTCTTGTAACTCACCTTTGGCCTTTACATTGCCATTGGGGTAATACAAGGTTCTTTCCTGCGCACAGATAAAATTCCCCATGCAGATGCTTAAACCTAACATAATGAGCCTTGTCTGCCCCATTAAAAATGAATTGTCCATGTAAGCCTGATACTCATTTGCTGTAAAATTATTAATTTAATAACCCTATTCTTATGATAAGGTTGGCAAATTACCTGCTCACATCTTTTCTCTTAGCCCTAAACTATGGCTATGCACAATCATTTATGACCCAAATGGGAGCCCGTGCCGCAGGTATGGGCTATGCTTCAAGTTCTCTAAAAGATGAGTGGGCCATCTTCAATAATCCGGGCGGTTTATCTGGGGTAGAAAAATCAACCGGTGCTTTTAGTCATGATTTTCGGCCTGCATTCAGCAGTGCCAACCGCGTTGCTGCCTTATTTGCACAACCCATAAAACAAGCAGGTGTTTGGGGTTTAGGTTTATACAGGTTTGGAGATGAACTCTACAACGAGCAAATGCTGAGCACTGCCTATAGCAATCAGCTGGGTATTGCTTCACTGGGGCTGCGGGTAAATTATTTACAACTGAATGTTGAAGGCTTCGGACGCAGAGGTTTATTAGGAATTGATTTTGGCGGCATCGCAAGTCTTGGACCGCAATTATTGGTGGCTGCATCCGTGCAGAATATCAATCAAATGAAAGTTTCTTCTATCGACAGTGAATACATGCCTGCCATCATGCGCGCGGGAGTTCAGCTAAAAGCTGTTGATGAATTACTGGTTTGTGTTGAGTTAGAAAAAGACATCAGCCAGGCATCACTTTTTCGTGCGGGCATTGAATATAAACTTTATGAAAAATTCTTTTTCAGAAGTGGTTTCAACCTTAATCCCTCTTCACTGTTTGGCGGGATTGGCGCTTCAATGAAGCAATTCAAAGTAGATTATGCCTTTGGTAATAATTATTTTTTAGGAAGTAGTCACCAGGCAACGGCAGCCATTTATTTATCGCGCAAACCTTGAGAACCTTATTGCTGATATGCTTTTGCATGTGGCTTGCTACAACTGCCATAGCCCAACAAAGAACCCTGCGCGATATTGATCTTGATTTAATTGTTGATGAGATACTGGCATTACAGGATCTTGATATTAACTATGAAGATTTGTACGAAAACCTTTTACAGATTCTCAGCAATCCATTAGATATAAATAAAGCAAGCGCTACTGAATTTCGTTCATTATTTATTCTTTCAGAATTACAAATTGATGCCATCATTAAATATCGCGAAGGTGCAGGCCCTTTTATTTCGATATATGAATTACAAAGCATCCCCTTACTGGATGACCTAAGCATTTATCGCTTGTTGCCATTTGTTAAAGTGGGCATGAGCGATAAAGACAGGGATAAACTTTATCAAAGAATTTTAAAATCACCGAATAGTTACTGGATTAACAGATACGAGCGAACACTACAAACCAGAAGGGCTTACACAAGTGTTGCTACAGAATCAAGCAGATATGCTGGTAGCCCCGATAAACTTTACAGCAGGTACCGTGCTTTTGAAGCGAATGATTATAGTGTTGGATTTACTTTTGAAAAAGATGCAGGTGAAAGCATGCGCTGGGATCCAGCCGCCAGATACTATGGATTTGATTTTGTATCTGGTCACTTCATGCAACATCCCGGCAAACGTGTTAAAACTGTTTTAGTTGGAGACTATCAGTTGCAATACGGACAAGGCCTTGTATTTGGTGGTGGCTTTGGGATTGGTAAAGGTGCAGAAACCATTTTATCTGTGAGGAGGGCCAGCAGAGGAATTATTCCATATACCTCAGTTATAGAAAGTGGTTTTTTTAGAGGAGCTGCAGTACAATTGAAAGCAAGCAATGCTATTGATGTAACCTTAATTTATTCAAACTTTTATCAGGATTTTTCCATCAGGGCAGATTCAAGCCCCGGTGGCATATTAACCAGCGGCTGGCC
>DAOLDI010000080.1:0-7861 GCA_035327445.1 Cyclobacteriaceae bacterium
CAGAAGCAACAAGCTGCAGCGCCTGCACAAACAGGCAGAAGAGGACAGCCTGCACCGGCAGCACAAAAAGAAGAACCTAAATCAAATGTGAAATATGATAGTGTAACACTTGAAGTATTTAACAGCAGAGGAGAGTTAATACGCACATTAAAGCAAAAGGCACCTGATAAAAATGGTTTGCACAGAATGTACTGGAACCTGGACGAAAAAGGCGAGCGCTGGTTAAGCAGACAGGCGCCACGCGGCAGGTTTGAGCCGGGCGGAGTGAATGTGATGCCGGGTACTTACAAGCTGCGCATCAGTTTTGGCGACCAGAAAGATTCAACCAATATCAATGTGCGCTTTGATCCACGCATGGATGTTTCAACCCAAGTATTACAGGCACGTTACAATATGTTAAAAGAGGTGGATAAGCGACAAAGCTTGGCAGCCAATGCTATGGACAGGCTGAGAGATTCTAAAACCATTGTTGAAGAATATGAAAAACGCTTGCGCGATCAAAGTGCTGATGAGTACAAAGCTTTCAAAGACATGAACAAAGTGATGAAAGATTCCATCAATAAATTTATGGATGAATTTGTGGGCAAGGAAGATAATCGCCAGGGTATTATTCGCAGTCCTGAACCTAATGTAAATACCATGTTGGGTAATGCAAGAAGGTATATTGGCGGAAGCTTTGATATGCCCGGCCCAACACAACAAAGGGCCATGCAGCAGTTAGATGCGCATCTGAATCCTGTTATCAACAGATTAAATAATTTTTACAATCAGCAATGGGTGGAGTATCGCAAAAAGATGGAGACGTTGAACGTTTCTATTTTTAAGGATTACCAAGCCTTGAGATAATTTTTAATTGACAGTTGACAAACCCGATATCCCGAAGCTTCGGGACGGGAGCAATTGACAATGCTTATTGAAACATTGTCAACTGCTTTTTGTCAACTGTCAATTTTTTTAATCAGTTTCTTCTAATTGAAATACATCCTCTACCGGCTTAGCAAACACGCGCGCAATTTTAAGTGCAAGTACAGTGGAAGGTACGAACTTATTGGATTCGATAGTATTGATGGTTTGTCGCGATACCCCCACCAACTCAGCCAGTTCGGCTTGTGTAATGTTTTTGATGGCACGTTCTACCCTGATGTTATTTTTCATGATACTTCGCTTTGGGTAGAACGAATATGCCTGTGCAGCAAAATATGGAAACGCACATTGAAAATAATGAGCAACAGAAACATGTTGAATATCATCACAAACCAAAAGCGCTCTCCATAAATGAATATGAAACTGAGTGCCAATAATAAGTAGTGCGCATATACACTCCATTGCAGACAGTCCAATCGCAGCTGTGCGGTGTACTCATCTTCTACCTTGCTTTTAGAGAAAGCCAGCAGCATTAGTCCGATAATGAGACCCAGTCCGGCAATCTCATCGGTCATGTTGTTTTTAAAAATTTTTGCGCCCAGAAAACCTTCTGTAGCAATGGGTGTGTAAATGGGTAGCTCATAGTCTCCAAAAACATGTGCCAGACCCAAGGCCAGGCAGAGAATACTCAATATCCAACCATAAAGTTTTAAGGATTGAGGAAAAAGCCATTTTGTTTTCATGTATGTAAAGTTTGTTTGACAAATATGAGGATAAATACGATATAAAGTCAAGTATGTTTTACATTTTGTAAAAAAAAATTTGCAGATGGCTTTTTTAAGGGGCATTCTAAAAACACATTTTACCCTTCTCCTTTGGAGAAGGGAGATGGGATGAGGTAAATAAAGAAAGGTTTTTAGAGATGCCCTTAAGTAAATCCGGTAAAAATCTCTTGTTTTAGCGGTTGGCTAATTATTCCTGCTCCATTGTATTTTGCGGGCCGTAATATATATGAGTCCTAATTTTGAATGATGATAGCAGTTAAGGGATTAAGTTTTTCATACAATGGAAGTAATGAGCTTCGCTTTGCAGATTGGTTGGTAAACAAGGCTGAACCTTGTTTGCTGCTGGGCGAATCGGGCAGCGGTAAAACTACGCTGCTGCATTTGCTGGGTGGTTTTATTCGTCCCAACAGCGGGAGTATTGAGATTGCCGGAAAAGATACCACACAGTTGAGCGAGGCTGCCCTGGACAAATTTCGCGGTAAGCACATGGGTATGATTTTTCAGAAGCCGCATCTCATCACTGCTTTGAGTGTTGAAAAAAATTTATTGATGGCGCCCTTCATGGCAGGCCTGGAGCAAAGCAACGAGAAGGTTGAAATTATTTTGGAAGAGCTGGGCATTGCTGATAAAAGAAAAGCAAAGGTTTATGAACTAAGTCAGGGACAGGCACAACGTGTAGCCATTGCACGCGCTTTGTTGAATGAGCCTGAAGTAATTCTGGCCGATGAACCTACTTCTGCCCTGGATGATAAGAATTGTGATAAGGTGATTGATTTATTGCTGAAGCTCTCACAGAAGCACCAGGCTACTTTGCTGGTAGCTACACACGACCAACGATTGAAAGATAAAATCAGTAAACAAATTAATTTGAATTGAATAATTGTAAGACATATCCGGTTGATAGGAAGTTTCAAGTCATAGCTATTTCAATGTTTTAAACTGAAAGGATATTACAATTGAAATAAAACTTATTAAAAGGTGTTAAATTAAGCCTGTAAATTCTAAATATATGAAATAGCCATGCAGTGCCTGCACCAACAGGAATGATAATAAGCCTGGCGTATTCCATGTGACAACAAACATAAAATTATTAACACATGAAAAGGGACAAAGTAATGGAGACAGTAAAAGAATTTCCGCAAGAATTCGACTTAGAAGAGCTTATCGAAAGACTTGTATTTGTGGAGAAAGTTGAAAAGGGACTCGACCAGATTAAAGAAGGAAAGACGGTTTCTCACGAACAAGTTAAGCAAGAAGTAAAGAAATGGTGAAAGTAATCTGGACTGAGTTTGCAGTTGAAGACCTGAGGTCAATACATTCCTATATTTCAAAAGATTCAAAGGTTTATGCGGACAGATTTATAGAAAAACTCATTTCCAAAGTTGAACAACTTGAGGCTTATCCGAATTCTGGAAGAGTGGTACCGGAATTTAACCTTGAAACTATCAGAGAATTAATTGAAGGAAACTACCGGATTGTCTATACAATCAATGCAGACGCTATTGGCATTGTTCGAGTGCATCATTCGGCCAGGCAGTTAAAAGGATTGTAAGCGTTATGTTGATATTTTTTCTTTTACTTTTATAAGAAATGCAAACGGTGATGTTCATGAATAAATTATTGATTTTGTTTTCATAGTATGAATTTATTTCTCCTTGCCTGGAATTATCTTATTGCCAAACCGCTCAATACTTTTCTCAATATTATTTTATTGAGTTTGGGTATAGCCGTTATCGTAATCCTCATGTTGTTCAGCCGGCAGTTGCAGGAAAAAATCAGTAGCAATGCTAAGGGCATCGATTTGGTGGTTGGAGCAAAAGGGAGTCCGCTGCAAATCATTTTATGCAACATTTTTCATATCGATTTTCCTACCGGTAATATCAGTCTGCAGGAAGCAGAAAGAATTGCTACCAATCGTCTCATTAAAAAAGCTATTCCGCTTGCCTTAGGTGATAGCTATCAACTCTATCGCATCATCGGCACCACCCATGATTATCCGCAACTCTATGAAGCTGAATTGAGCAGTGGAGATTGGTGGGAGAAAGACCTTGAAGTAACACTGGGTGCAAATGTAGCCGAAGAGTTAGGTTTAAAGATTGGCGATAAGTTTTACAGCTCACACGGCATGATGGAAGGTGGACATGCGCATGAAGAACATACATTTATAGTGAAAGGAATTTTAAAGCGCGGAGGCAATGTACTGGATAATTTAATTCTCTGCTCCGTAAAAAGTATCTGGCTGGTGCACGATCATGACGAAGCTGCACATGAACATCTTCATGATGAAGAAGACCATGACCATGATGCGCACATGTCTAAACTGGTACCCGGTGCCGACTTGCATGACAGTACATTGCAGGTTACTTCTGTGCTATTACAGTATCGTTCGCCTGTGGCCATGGTGCAATTGCCCCGCATGATTAACGAACAAAGCAATATGCAATCGGCTTCACCTTCATTTGAAACTGCAAGATTGTTCACCATACTGGGTGTAGGTGTTGATATTTTACAGGGCTTTGCCTACCTCATTATTTTTATTTCTGTACTCAGTATTTTTATTGCCCTGTATAATTCTTTGAAAGAACGCAAATACGATTTGGCCGTGATGCGTACCATGGGAGGAACCAGAAGTAAATTACTCATCAGTATTTTGCTGGAAGGCATTGCACTTACCACAGCAGGTTGTGTGTTAGGCATGTTGTTAGGTCATGGCGCTTTGCTGGCTTTTGCGCAAAACATTGATGAAGCCCGCAAGGCAGGTATTAATGGCATGGTTTTTTATACCGATGAGTGGTGGATATTGGGTGGAGGTATGATTTTGGGTTTGATAGCCGCCTTGATACCGGCCATACAGGCCTACAGAACCGATATTTCAAAAGTGCTGGCGCAATCGAACTGAGGCTAAATATTTATTTTAAACGGTTTAATTCGAAACCAAACAGGCACTTACTTTGTACTTAATAAGCAAATAAGCAATAGCATGAAAAAAGCTTTCTTTTTACTCGCATCAGTATGTTTAACCTTGGTCCTTTCGGCCCAAACTGTTGATGGCTGGAATGAATTTGCCAAAACCAAGTTCGAACCGAAATATTATGAGTCGCTGGGCGAGTATTTGTTCTACCCCAATTTTCCGCCCGAACTAAAAAAACTGGAAGGCAAAGAAATTACCCTGCAGGGTTATTACATGCCTTTTGAAATAGAAGGAGGGAAGTACATCATCCTCTCCAAGTTCCCTTATGCCAACTGCTTTTTCTGTGGTGGTGCCGGACCGGAATCTATTGCCGAAGTTTACTTCAAAGAGAAGCAGGGCAAATTTATCCTCGACCAGTTTCTTACCGTAAAAGGTAAACTGAAATTAAATGCTGAAGATGTTGAGCATGTGAATTTCATTCTGGAAGATGCGGTGATAGTTTCGAAGTAATTCGATTTATCAGTACAAAAAGCCAAACAACCAGAGGGGTATTTTTTTTCCCAGTCCATATTCAATATCGTCTGCTGCAATATATGATTGCGCAGTATTTTTAATTTGTGAATCACTTTTGTCTTTCCCTCCGATTTCAAAATTGTATTTATTATCGATAATGAAATCTCCCACTTCAGCAAATTCAACTGTATGATGATGTGTTAATTGGTTAACAAAAAAGCTCTCTCGCAGATTTCCCAAATTTGCGTTATCAGGTGCTAATGCGTAAATAAGGTTTGTGTTTTCCAGGAATATCTTGTTCGGTTTTTGCAGTTTGCTTATTCCTTTGGCGTCTTTGTATATATTATTGGTAAGTCTAATTTCTTCCAGGTAGTTCAGGTAGTTAAGCAGTGTTACCCTGTTCAAACCAATTCGCTCGCTTATTTTGTTTACATTAGGTATGAAGGGCACTGAAGTAGAAATTATGTATAACAATTGTTTGAGCTTGGGAACGTATGCCAAATCAAAGCCTCGCAATGAAGGCAGCTCTATTTCCATCATCATGTTGATTACTTCTTCTAATCTTGAATAGTATAAGTCTGTTTGCTCTTTGTAGAAGGGGTAGTAACCATTTCTGAGATATGCAGGAAAATATTGTAATGGTTTTATTTTCTTAACAATTAACTCAGCGATATCGATATGATGTTTAAGTATATCTGTTAAAGAAATCTTTTCAAAATTTTTACCTAATTCAATGTTCAGATATTCTCTGAAGGAAAGTCCCTGCATAGAGTAAACCACTGCTCTTCTGCTAAGGTCTGCGCGGGCATTTAGAATTTCAAGTAAAGAGGAACCTGTGAATACAATTTTTAATTTAGGGTAATCATCATAAATATTCTTTAGCTCTCTTGACCAGTCGGGGTACTTATGCACTTCATCCAGAAACAGATATTTCCCTCCATGCTTAACGAAGGTATCTACCAGGTCAACCAGCCGGTTATCGCCAAACCATATATTGTCAAGACTAACATAAAGCGAAGACTCAATTTCTTTTTGTAAGTGTAGCTTGATGTATTGCAGCATCAAGGTTGTTTTGCCCACGCCCCTTGCGCCCTTGATACCAATTAGCCGGGCTTTCCAGTTTATCTCATCCATCAGACCCCTTACAAAGTCTACTGAGGTATAATCCAGTTTCTGTTTGAATTTCTCAAAAAAGGCATCCATTTTGTTTACTTTGATAAACAAATATAGTTAATATTTGTTTATTATGATAAACATTTTTGAAGCAAAGGCAGGTAATCCGCTCCGAGAGTCTGCGACTACTCGGAGGGTTATGTACAAATCGTAGGGTTGGAGTTAATTGCTTTGGTAAACAAGCTTACCGCCAACAATTGTATAGTTTACTTTGGTATTCAGCCAGGCTTCAGGAGAAGTTGAAAATAAATCAGTATCCAGAATCACCAGATCGGCCAGCTTACCTGCTTCAATGGTTCCTTTGATATTATCTTCAAAAGCTCCGTAGGCACTGCCCCAGGTATAAGCCTTTAATGAAGTTTCCAAATCAAGTCTTTGTTCCGGAAACCAACCTTCTGCCGGTTCTCCGTTTAAGGTTTGTCGTGTAACGGCTGCATACAAACCATACATCGGGTTAACCGGATAGTAAGAAGCATTCGTGCCGGGCCAGTCGCTGCCGAAAGAAAGCACGCAATCATTTTCGAGTAAAGTTTTGAAAGCATATGCGCCTTTGCATCTTTCGTATCCGATGCGTTCTTCCATCCAGCGCATATCATCAGTAACATGATAAGGTTGCACTTCGGCTACTACATTTCTGCCACGCAACTTAGAAAAATCAGTATCACGAATTACCTGTGCGTGTACCAAACGAAAGCGTCTTTCTTTTTCTCCGTTGATACTTTCCAGTGAATCAAGTATGTCGAGCAAAATGGCATTGGCCAAATCACCAATGGCATGTATGCGCAATTGAATATCGTTTTGGTCGGCTTTGATAATCATCTCTTTGAACGAGGGCATATCTTTGGAAAATTCTCTCCAGCTTCCGCTCCAGGTTCTGTTCTCGATGTCATTGTCATTATAAGGTTCATAAAAGCGTGCGGTGCGCGCACCCATAATGCCATCGATATGTGTTTTCAAAGTGCCGAAACTTATCCATTCATCGCCTGCAGTAGCGTAAGTGCCATCTTTCTTTCTTTGGATTTTCCATCCTTTGTTGGTCATCTCTTCAAATTCAATCAAGCGTGATGGGGCGAAGTTGATGCGACAAGTAAGTTCACCGTTTTTTCTCAAGGCTTCATATACATTTAATTGTTCTGCATCCGACATATCTTGCACGGTAGTTACACCCCACTTGCGGCATTCCTCCAAAGCTCTTTTTGATTCTGCCAATCTTTGTTCAAAAGATTTGGCAGGAATTGAACGCAAAGCCTGATTTAAAATTTCTCCGCGCAGCAAACCATCTGCTGATTGTATGCCGAGATAGTCCAGCGCCAGTGCATTGGCCAGTCCTACACTTCTGTCAAACTTGGTAACCAGTACCGGATGCTTATCACTAATCGAATCAATCATGTTTCTGTGCGGCAGAAATTCCTGTTTGCGTGTATCTCCACCTTGCGAGCCCATGGCCCAGGCTTCGTATGCCCCCCAGTCGCCACGGGTTATCCAACTGCCTGCAGGCAAACGATTTACCGTTTCGCGTACACGCTCAATAAAACTTGATGTATTGTTTACATCCAATAAATTGATGTTGAGCAGAAGATGTCCGGCTTGCGCAAAGTGCACATGTGAATCATTA
>DAOLDI010000081.1:0-7850 GCA_035327445.1 Cyclobacteriaceae bacterium
AGTAATTATGGAAGAGACACCAATCGTAACAATTACTGAAATAATCAATGTCCAGGTAACATTGCCAAAACTTGTATTGGCAATCCAACCAAAAAACTTCATCAGCAAATACATGGCTGAGGGCGTGAAAATTACAATTACTACCAGGCCAATGATTAATCTTTTAAGCGGATTGTCCTGCCAATTTAATTTTCTGTCGATAAGGATATGCAAGAACTCATTCCCTTTCCACAACACCAGCCAAACGGCAACTGAAAAAGACCAAATGATGACGGCAGATTTAAATGAATGAGTGTAGCAATCCCAACAGGTGAGTACACTCATAATACTACCCGCCATTACAATAACAAGTAGATCTCTTAATTGTGCCTTCCAGTCTATACCCTTGTGCATGCTGAAAAATACTTAATTATGTCTTACAAAAATTGCCTCTCCATTGGCAACACGCCTTCTGTACTTGCCAATAAACCAAAAGATAAGTGGAACACCAACTATACTAGGCCAGGCCCAGGCAAGTGCACCTGGCATGAAGTGCATAACTTGCGAAGAAAAAGCCGTAACTGCTGCAATGAAACCACCCAGCATATTACCCATGTGTGCAAAGAGCCAATGAAAGCGTTGCTCAGAACCATTTCTGAAAACCTTAAAATGCGACCGCACTGTAAGCAATCCACCAATTGCAAAGCCCATAGCCAAGTAGGCAAAAACTCCCCATTTACCTGAATAAGCATGATAAGCACCCAAACCTAAAAAGCTAAGATTAAATACAAAAGCAACAATAAGCGCCAGCCAATCATAAAAACGGATGCCTTGCTTCTGCCAAACAGCTTTCATTTTGGTGAATCGATAAGCACTGAAGATGGAGTAATAGCTGAAGAATGCTACCATCAGCAAAAAAGGATTAAAGCGTAGCAGAGACAAGTAAACTGCTGAAACAAAAATGAGGGTCATAGACCAAAAGAAAATCAGGCCCCAGCGCTTATGCTGTTGGATGTTTTTCTGTGCAAGCACAATGGCGGCAGGTGCAACTACCAGCGCCAAAATGCCGGCTAGAATGTGAAGGTATAAGATGGCTGTATTGAACATAGTTGTTTGCGTGAATACCCAAAGATGTATCGGGCAAGGCTAAATGGCTAAAAATGTTTACCGGATTGTTGAATGTGGGGGATGAATTGTAGTATTAATAAAACTATAATTCATGTTTGTGGATACCTGCTTGCTTTAACATCGCAAAAAATGTTCCTTTTGGCAGGTCTTTGTTATGCATAGGAACCACAGTAATTTTTCCTGTTTCGGGATGTCGATAATAATGATGGCTACCTTTAATACGCTTAAGTTCGAAACCTTTCTTTTAAATAATTCTGCAAAGTTCCTTAGGAGTAAGCGAAGGAATGTTTCCCATAATTTAGGAAGGAAGTGTTAGCGCATATTCAAGTGTACGGCTATCATCAGGAACAGGCTCTCCTTCAGCAATTAACAGTTCAATATATCCTTCAATGGCTTCTTTAGCCATTTCTAAAGCATGATTTAAATCTTGACCGTATGTTATACAGCCTGGCAATGCAGGTACAGAAACAGTAAAACCTCCTTCAGGCTCTTCATTAAGAAGTATTCTATAGGTACGTGTTTTCATTTCCCTTCTAGTTTGCTTTCAACAAAGCTATAACACTTTGTTAAGTTAAAAAATGCGCATCAAATTAAGATTTATTTTGATAAGCATTTTAATGGATAAGGTGTCCTGCAATTTAATTGCAGGACACCTCCCCTACATTACTTACACATCCGCTCTTTCATTCCCAAGGCCATCTGCTTACCCCAGGCCGGACTCAGCGGACTTTCAGGCTGAGTATTTTCAAATACTTCTACCGCCTTGGATAAAGTGCCACAGGCTTCATCTGTTGAACTCCCGAAAAACTGTGCGGTACCATATTGCATTTGTGCCATCAGGTATAAGGCGCGCGGGTTGTTTGGATTCATGGCAAGGGCTTTACCAAATGACTGAAAAGCCATGCCTGAATATTGTTGTCCGCGAGAAGCTGGGTCAACACTCACGCGCAGCATGTGCACAAATCCTTCAAGCGCTTCCAGTTCTGATTCATTTGCCTTAATAGCTTTCGCATTTTTAATCTGCGCCATTGCTTTGTCAAGATACTGGTCTTTTGCACTTCCATCCTGTGTATGATTGCTCATCATTACATAGGCAAAGGCAGCATAGTAGTGCGGTTCCCATTTACTTTTCTCTGCCTGCGCAATGCGCTCGAATGCATTAATACTTTGCTGAAGTTCATCAGCGCTTTTGGCCTGGTAAACCTGCATGATGTGCTTCTGCATTTGTTCAGTGTACTTGTCGTTAATACTAAGTACTGTTACAAGAATTAAGATGATGGTTTTCATATTTTTATTGTTTAAGTTTTATCAGGGATTGGGTATTGGGCATCCCGAAGTCTCGGGAGGCATTGGGTATTAGGCATTCGTTATTCGTTATTCGTCATTTGTCATTTGTCACTTTACATTTTATAGATTCGGTAACTGATTTACTTTGGCATCAGAGAAGGTGATGAAGCATCCTACAAAAACGAAATGCCGGGCTGCCTGTCTGATGGCTTCGCTGGCATATACACCATTTGCATCAGGACTTGCAGCATATCGGTAACCGAAAATATTGTCTCTTCCAAGTATGTTGGTTACTGATGCATGGAATATCACTTTGGGGTTCATCAGGTAGCTGATGTTGGCGCTCAGGTCTGAATAGTTGGGTGTTCTTGATTGATTGAATCCATTTTTGTTCGGGTCGTGATAAGGCCTGGAACTGCCAAAGGCATAGGTGAGCCCCAGTTGACTGTTAATGCTTTCAACAAAATACTTCAGCACATAAGAGAAGTTATGCCTGGAAGCAAATGCAGGAATGGCTTCCACTGGAAAATGTCTGTAATCTCTTTTGGTATCCAGGAAAGAATAGGTTATCCAATAATCAGCATTTTGAAATGTGCGGTTATCGCGCCAGAAGAAATCAAAACCCCTGGCATATCCATAACCTGCATTGCTAAATCCGTTGGCATCAAATTTTACTAAGTCATCATACTGCTTATAAAAAGTTTCTGCCCTGAATGTTCTCCTGTTTTGTGTAAGCTGGTAATTCAGGATGTAATGCGTAGCCTTCTCCTGTTCCAAATCTGTTGCCTGTACCAGCAATTGATTATCTGTGCTTTGTCTGAAGGTTCCCCAGGCCAGTGATACCTGGCTGTGCTTTCCGGTTTGATAAGCCATAGCCAGTCGTGGGTCTGCACTAAACTTGTTGAGTAGACTATTGTGCTCGGCCCTTAGCCCTGCACGGGTAACCAGCTTACTGCTCAGATAATATTCTGTTTCGAGAAATGAAGCGCTTAGTAATTCATCAAAGCCACGCGAAAAAGTTGGGAAGCTTTCCATTTTCATCGACTGTGTATAATTGCGCGCGATGTGTTCTGCACCCCAGAGTACAGCCAGTTTATCGCTTGCAGTAAAATCGAAGACCAACTTGGCATGTAATCCTTCCTGAAGTTCAGCGAGTTTATTTGCACCCGGCATTAATTCATTATCATTCCTGGTGTATGACAGTCCGCTGCGAAGTGCTACTTTATCTGAAAGGATATCACGGTAAGAAGCATTGAGGTAAGCAAACTGGTTGTGAATAGATAAAAGTGTTTTGCTTCCATTATCCGGAATTTCATTTCTGTACATGGATAAATCTGCACTACTGAAATTGCCATAAAGTTTTAGCATGCCCTCTTTACCAATTTGCTGACGATAAGCCGCATTGGCTTCGAATGAAGCTGGCGCTTTTTCCCAATCCACAAACTGATTGATAATGTTGTAGTACGGCCGAATATTGGTATACCCCAGCTTACCCGCCACAGAGCCTCTGTTCCATGAACTGGTATGTGAAACATCTCCACCTACACTCATCAAAGAAATATCTGTTCGATTGCTCTCTGCTTTGTCTTTTGAATCCAATGCCAAGGCTGATGATAAAGCTTGTCCGTATTCAGCAGAGTAGCCTCCCGTACTGAAACTTGTGCCCTTGAACATGAATGGAAAAAATCTGTTGCGTGCAGGTAAACCTTGTGGACTGGCCTCATAAGCATCCAGCACCACCATACCATCGATAAAGGTGCGGGTTTCGTAAGCATCGCCACCGCGTACAAACAAACGACCCTCTTCGCCTACTCTTTGTGCTCCGGGCAAGGTGCTCAAAGCCCCGGCTATATCGGCATTGGCACTGGCTGTGGTAACTATATCAATGGCCCGCAAAATTTCCTTGCGGCTGTTATCACTGGCATTGATGGCTCCAGCTGTAATGGTTACGGCATTCAGGCGGTTGATTTCTTCTTTCAAAACAACATCAAATTGTAAGGGCCTAGCCTCACACATAATTTCCTGGCGAAATACCCGATAGCCAATAAAGCTTATCAGCAATGTTTGTGCGCCAGGCTCATCAGTAATAAACCGGAAAGTGCCATCAGCATTGCTGCTCGTGCCATCATAACTGCCTTCAATCATGATGTTGGCCCCGGGAATGGGTTCGCCCTTATCATCCTTAACCGTTCCGGTTATTTTGGTTTGTGCATAAGCGTTTATTAACATGATGCTGAACAAAAGACTGATTATTACTTTCATTGCCTTGCTTGATTATACATCAAAAGTGAGGGCAACAAAGCAGTCCTGAAAAAATGACTTACCGGGTTGTAGTACTGATAAGACGAATTGTAGAAAATGAAAGAGGAAGTTTATTCGAACCACTCCGAGGGTCTCCGACCGCTCGGAGGGTTTTGGCGTCTTAAAATAAAATATGGCTTTCAGGATTGAACCCTTATTTTTGCCCCTTATTCTGATTTTTATATGGCCGATTACAGTAAGCAGGAGATTAAAAGCATTGAGGAAAAATGGCAAAAACACTGGGAAGCGCAGGGTATTTATAAAGTGAATACCGAACCCGGCAAACCCAAATATTATGTTTTGGATATGTTTCCCTACCCTTCAGGTGCGGGATTACATGTGGGGCATCCATTAGGTTATATCGCCACGGATATCGTTTCAAGATTCAAGCGACTGAAAGGCTACAATGTACTGCACCCCATGGGCTTTGATGCTTTCGGTTTGCCAGCTGAGCAATACGCCATACAGACAGGTCAGCACCCGGCCATTACTACCGCCAAAAACATTGAAACTTACATAAGACAATTAAAGCAACTCGGTTTCTCTTACGACTGGGACCGGGAAGTACAAACCTGCGCGCCTGATTACTATAAATGGACGCAGTGGATTTTCATGCAGATTTTTAATTCATGGTACAATAAAAAAGGAGTTGACAATAGGCAATTGGCAGTTGACAGCGATAAGGGCAATCCTGTTTCAAGTTTGGGAAGAGCTGAACACATTTCTTCACTTATTGAAGAGCTTGAAAAGCATGGCAATAAAAATATTGAAGCTGCCTGTGATGAAGATACGCCCATTATTACTGCGGATGATTGGAAAAGCTTTGACGAAAAACAGAAAGAAGATTTTCTGCAACACTATCGCCTGGCTTATCAGTCAGAGCAGGTAGTTAACTGGTGCGCAGCTTTGGGCACGGTGCTTTCTAATGATGAAGTGAAAGATGGGGTATCAGAACGTGGAGGTTATCCTGTTGAGCGCATCAAAATGTTGCAATGGAGCATGCGCATCACGGCTTATGCCGAAAGATTATTACAAGGTTTAGATACCATCGATTGGCGCGAAGCGGTTAAAGAAATGCAACGCAATTGGATTGGGAAGAGTGTAGGTGCACAATTCAAATTCCAAATCTCAAATTCCAAATCTCAAATTGAAGTTTTTACTACGCGTATTGATACCATTTACGGAGTAAGCTTTGTTGTGCTGGCACCTGAACATGAACTGGTAGAACAGATTACTACAGATGCGCAGCGTGATGAGGTAATGCAGTATGTTGAAATGGCGAAGAACCGCAGCGAGCGCGAGCGAATGAGCGAAGTAAAACGTGTGAGTGGTGTATTCACCGGTGCTTATTTGACTCATCCTTTCACCAATGAACAACTTCCTATCTGGATTGCTGATTATGTTTTAGCCGGATATGGTACCGGTGCTGTAATGGCCGTACCCGGTCACGATGAACGCGACCATCGCTTTGCCAAACATTTTAATCTGCCTATTCCAAAAGTTGTTGAAGGACCAGATGTAGATGAAGAAGCCTTTGTAAGCTGGGATGCCAAAATCATCAACTCTGATTTCATGAACGGCCTTACGGTTGAAGAAGCCATTCAAGCAGGTATTAAGAAACTGGAAGAAATGGGCATTGGTTATGGCAAAGTGAATTACCGCATGCGCGATGCTATTTTCGGCCGACAGCGTTATTGGGGTGAGCCCTTCCCTGTTTACTTCAAAGATGGTATACCCAAACTCGTGGAGGAAAAAGATTTACCCATCACCCTTCCAGAAATTGATGAATACAAACCCACCGAAAGCGGAGAGCCCCCTTTAGGCCGCGCAAAAAATTGGAGGTATACTCTCACCCCTTCTACTTTGGAGAGGGGGCCGGGGGGTGAGGTCCACCCCTTCGAACTCACCACCATGCCCGGCTGGGCAGGTTCAAGCTGGTACTGGTACCGCTACATGGACCCAAAAAATAAAAATGCTTTTTGCGGCAAAGAAGCACAAGCATACTGGCAAGATGTTGACCTCTACATGGGTGGCGCTGAACACGCAACGGGCCATTTGCTTTACGCTCGCTTCTGGAATAAGATTCTGAAAGACCTGGGCCATGTACAAGCCGAAGAACCTTTTAAGAAGTTGATAAATCAGGGGATGATACAGGGGGTATCGAAATTTGTGTACAGAGTTGGAAGTAATATTTATCTAAGTAAAAGTTGGTTTGACAAGTTAAAAAGCCTTGACTATTATGATGACCAACATGTATTAACAGAGTATGGCCAGCGATTTAATAAAATTTTAGGTAAACAGTTATTTGATGTCGGAGGAACATTAATGCAATTTAGTTTTGATGAGAAACATAGCTTTGCAAATTCCGGTCTTTTTAATATTACTGAAATTAATATTGATATAGCTCTTTATGATGATAATAAAGGGCTTGATTTTGAAGGGTTAAAGAATTGGAGACCAGAATTCTCAAATGCTCTATTCATCAAAGAAGAAGAGGGAAGATATATCTGCGGCTCCGAAATCGAAAAAATGTCCAAGTCCAAACACAATGTGGTTAACCCAGACGACATTGTGAACGAGTACGGTGCAGATACTTTGCGCATGTATGAAATGTTCCTCGGTCCCATTGAACAAAGTAAACCCTGGAACACGCACGGTATTGATGGCGTATTCAAATTCCTGCGCAGGTTCTGGAATTTATTTCATGATGCACAAGGCAATTTTGCTGTTACAGATATTGCACCCACTAACGATGAACTCAAAGTATTACACAAAACCTTGAAGAAGATTGAAACAGATATTGAACGCTACTCCTTCAATACTTGTGTGAGCGAGTTCATGATTTGTGCAAATGAACTTAGCGCTTTAAAATGCAACAAGCGCGCAGTGTTGGAGCCATTGCTGATTGCCCTCGCTCCTTTTGCTCCGCACATTACAGAAGAACTCTGGCAAAAACTTGGGCATAATAGCTCAGTTCATGCAACTGCCTATCCAGCCTGGGATGAGCAGTATTTGAAAGAAGATGCATTTGATTACCCCGTTTCTATCAATGGCAAAACCCGCACTTTCATCAAGTTCCCGCTGGATATGCCCAAAGAAGACATGGAGAAGCAGGTGTTGGCCAATGAGGTTGTGTTGAAGTGGACCGAAGGCAA
>DAOLDI010000082.1:0-7847 GCA_035327445.1 Cyclobacteriaceae bacterium
TTACCTGCAACACCCATTAATTCAGCTGAATTACTTTCGTAATTGCCAGGGCCAATTTCATTGAGTACAACTTCATTTGAGTTATTTACTACTATGCGTACATCGGCATTGCTCACGGGTAAAGGATTTTGAAATTCTTCTCTTCCATTTAGTGGTGCCGACATAAACAATTTGACTCTTTGTGTTTCATTTCCTTCATATACGGCAGCATCAACCACTAATTGCGCACGATAAACAGGTATGCGAACTTCCAGCGGGTCGATGCAAGCCTGCGCACAGAGGTATATACCAACAATCAATATGATTGTATGCTGTCTCACCAGAATGCAGGTTTAATATTTGTACTTCGTTCATACTTTAACCTGCAATCATCAAAGAAAACATTAGGTGCCTGCAGGCATTCCAAAAATTCCTGTCTCAGGTCCACACAATAGGGGATATCTAATCGATCGAGATATATTCTCTTACTCACTACCGCTGATACGCTGAAGATGCCCAGCACTTTTTCGTTTGGATCATCCACATTAACAATGTTACCTCTTATAATGGAAATGTTTGGCTGAAATAAACTGCCCTGTCCTGTCTGTTGTGCTGCAACACCTTGCCAGAAATCATACACATCAGCAGAGATACTCAATTGCTCTACCAACAAGGAATAACCAATATAAAAACGCTCTCTGTCAGCAGGAATGCTTAGCAGTTTTACATCGCGATAATTTTGCACCGCGATAAAATCTTTATTGGCTAACCTTACTTTTCCATCATCTTCATCTACCCAGCAAGAGCAGCACTCACATCCGGCTACGCGAATTAATTCAAAACCTACACCCTCATGCCCACTGCAAGGCAGGGGATCAGGCAAGATGATGGGTAAACCTGATGGACTTGCTTCTACGCGGGTGCGTAATTCTGGTTGGGTAATAATCTCATAGGTACCTGTATATCTCCAGCGCAAATAACCTGAACTACCTGCGGCTGCGCTGGCATCCATCCAAATGCTAAAGCCATCCCTTAGTTTTCTTGTTTCCGGTATGTTGATGATGTCTTCCTGAACCTCAAAATCGAGCCGGTCTATGCTGCCGGCTGCTTCCATTAACTGTTGTGTTGAATGATATCTCTTCTGATCTGCAGTTTGTATCTGTAATTCATAAACATCACCTATTGTTCCCATCAATACGCCTTCTATACTTTCATAAATACCCGGCTCCACTTCAGCTAAAGTAAAGGATTGGGTATCTGCAATAATTTGAACAGTGGCATTTGTAACCCGCTCTTTACTTTTGAATTCGGCTCTTTGTGCTTGAAGATCAGCAGCATAAAAAATACTTACCCGATGTGGTCCTGCACCTTCATACACAGTGCCATCAATTACCAATTGTCTTTCATATACCGGTATGCGTATGTCAAGCGGATCGATGCAGGCCGATAAGAAAATGATAACTAACAATATGGTTGATTTAAGATTCAAAATTTAAAGTTATAAGTTACAGTAGGAATAGCAGTTCCGATGATGGCCAGGCGATAGGGACGCAGATAACCCGTTCCATCATCCTGAAAGAAAACAGAGAAAGCATTCTTTCGGGCATACACATTATAGCAGGAAACAATCCAGGTGCCGCTCCAGGGTTTTTTAATTTTATGATTGCCTTCAATGATAAAGGCCAGATCGAGCCGGTGATAATCAGGAATGCGGTATTGATTGCGTGCTGAAAAATTGGAAATCAGAATACCATCGATCTCATAACCTGATACTGGTAATGACATAGGCCTGCCACTTCGAAAAGTAAAGCCACCAGAAAAGAAATGCCTGCGTGAAATGCCATATCGCCAGTTGAGATTAACAATATGTGGCTGATCAAAATTGGCAGGATAGACTTCTCCATCATTAATTTTCTCTGAATCGAATGTGCCATCCACAATGCGCAATGAGCGTGCAAAGGTGTAGTTTAAATTCCCGGTTAATCTGCCTTTTATTTTGGTGATGGATGTCTCAATACCATAAGCATCGCTCAAGCCCAAAAGCAAATCAGTTTCTAATTGTCTGTTTAAAATCAGGTTAGCGCCATCTTTGAAATCAAGCACATTGCGTGTCTTTCTGAAATAGGTTTCGGCAAAAAATTCATAACGCCTGTCGTTAACATCTAAATAATAACCCAATGCCAGCATATCTGCCCGCTGTGGTTCGAAATACACATTGCTGGCTTGCCAAATATCAACAGGCGTAATGGCCGCGGTGTTTGACACTAGGTGAATAAATTGCTGTAAGCGATTATAACTTAGCTTGAGCGAACTCTTTTCATCTAACAAATACCTGAATGATACGCGTGGTTCCGGACCATGATAGGTTTGCATGATGGCTGCATTTTCATATACCGTTGAATCAATGGTATTACGTGGTTCACGTGCTGTATTTTCTGCATACTGATAAGTAGTACCCGGACCAACACGCTGATATAAACCATACCTGAGACCAATATCCAGGTAAAGCCTGGGCTTGATTTGTAAACCTGTGCTGGCATACAGGGCGGTCTCGTGTGCATTTTCTATCGGCATGCTTGTGGCCCTGATATTGGATGCTGTTGACTGCGGTTTCAATTCACCCGGATTGAAGCGATACCAGGTGCTGTGCAAACCAAAACTGATGGGCAGCCGTGCATCTAATACAAAATCAGCGCGCAGGGTAGGGTATGTAATGTCATAATTCAGTAAAAATGATTTGGCTTCATCTACATCTTCTACCTGGTAAGCATACTGACCAAAACCTAAGGTATAACTTCCAAAGAGCCTATCGTTAATTTGCTGATCATAACGAAGTGATACCGTCTGATTCTGCCAACTCATTACCGTATCATTGGCCAGGCTGAACTGGTCGTGACTGCGATAGGCAGAGAGCGTGATTTTATTGCCCGATTTTGTTTTATGACTTAGCTTGATGGCCCCATCATAAAAGAAGGCACTGCTGTTGCGTACATTTTGAAAATTAGATTCTACTGCGCGCAGCATCCAGTCTGAATACGAACTGCGCAATGAGATGAGTAAGGAAGTAGTATCTTTTTTCAGCGGACCGTCAAGTGTGAGGCTGCTGCTGATGAAACCAATGCCACCACGGCCTGTCCATCTCTCAAAATTACCTTCACGCGCAGCAATATTTAATGCTGAAGCAACACGGCCTCCGTATTCTGCCGGCATATGCCCCCGGTAAAATGAAACTTCATTTACAGCATCCGGATTAAAGGCAGTAAAAAAACCAAGTACATGAGAGATATTGAAAACAGGAATGCCATCAAACAAAACCAGGTTCTGATCGGCCCCGCCACCACGCACATTAAAGCCGGTGGCAGCTTCACCTACGGTGCTAACACCGGGTAATACCTGCAATTGCTTTACAATATCTACTTCGCCTAAAAATGTGGGTGTACGTTTTATACTTTGAATCTGTAAGCTCACCTGTCCGCCAGTGCGTTCAATTATCGGATCAGCAGAGATAACCAGTTCATCCAGGTAGAATGGAGTTTCCTGTAATTCAACATCAAGCTTACCGTCCTGATAAATTTTCAGGTCGATAAGTTTTTCTTCATAATTCACATACCTGAATGTAAGCACATACTCACCGGCCGGCAGGCTGAGGTTATAGGTACCATCGGCTTGTGTGCTGAAACTTTGTTGTGTAGGCGTAACAAATATACTGCTGCCACCCAGGTACAATCCGGTTTTACCATCAATCACTTTTCCTTGTAGCCTTACCAGTGCACCCGGAACATAGTTGGCATAGCTGCCAATACTTACACTTTCAATTTTCTTCTTTTCCTGCACAGCTCTTTGTAAAATTTCAGCTCGTGCCAATGCTTTTTCCTGGTCTTTGATGATCACAAGCTGTTGTGGACCGAGCGTGATAAAACTGTATTCCGTATCCTGAAAAATGATTTGCAGCAATTCCTGCAGGCTTAAGTTATTTTGTGAAGCATTTACTTTAAAAGGGCTGAGCCATTCTGATTTGAAATAAAACCTGATGGGGTATTCCTGCTCAAGTTGCAGCAGTACTTCTTCCAATGGCTGATTGTTTTGCAGCGTAGTGAGCCTGATATCAGGCATATCATCCTGTGCAAACACGGTAATGGTCAGTAGTATGGATAACAGAAAGCTAAAACTGCGTAGCATCATTTTGTGCATCCTTAATCAGGTCAAATAAATGTTTTAAGATAATAAATCTCAGGCACAGGCATCTGTTAATTCCACATAAAAGCAATTAAATTGCTGTATGGATTCTGTGTTCGGGTATCAGCTTGCCAATATTTTCTTTTTTGTATTTCATATTTTGCTCATACTCTTCAATCTCTTGGGTTGGATTTGGAAGAAGAGCAGGAAATGGAATCTGTTTACCCTTTGCCTTACCGCCTTTTCATGGTTTGGTTTAGGCATATTTTACGGCTGGGGTTATTGTCCGCTTACCGACTGGCATTGGCAGGTAAGAGATGAGCTTGGATTGATTACACCTTACAACTCTTATATCCAGTTTTTGATTGTTGAACTTAGCGGAATTAAAATCACTGCGCTGAATGCAGACAGACTCAGCGTTATCGCATTCGGGCTGGCATTGGGTTGCAGTATGGTAGCTAATTTTAATTTATCAGCAACAAAAAAAAGAAAAAGGAGATGAGCTATTTGTACATCATGCCTTGTACATGCTGTAACAATTTTACTTACCTTCCATCAGCCAATTCCCAACTTTATGAACAAACAAGTTTTATGGCTTGCATGCATGCTCTTAAGTTCAATAGCATCTTTTGCCCAAACAAATGACAGCACCCTGTATCGGGTTGAAACCAAAGACGGTAATGAGTACGTAGGCTATATTGTTTGGCAAGACGCAGATGAAATCAGGCTGCAAACAGAAAGGCTGGGTACGATAAGCATAAAGAAAATTGATATCAGGCAAATGCGGCCTGCAAGTACCAAACAAATAAAATCGGGTGAGTTATGGTTTGAAAATCCGCAATCAACCCGGTATTTGTGGCAACCCAATGGTTATGGCCTCAAAAGGGGAGAGGCCTATTTTCAAAATATCTGGGTCTTTTTTTAATCAGCTGGCCTTCGGCATGACAGATAATTTTTCAATTGGTGGTGGTGTTATGCCCTTGTTTCTGATTGGTGGTTTACCAACTCCCGTTTGGGTAAATCCGAAACTCTCTATTCCTGTTGTGGATGATCAGGTAAATATTGGCGCTGGCGCATTAATGGGTACTATTTTAGGAGAGAATGAAGCGAATTTTGGTATCGTATATGGCATTAGCACCCTGGGTAATAAAGACAGAAATTTCAGTTTAGGTGTAGGATACGGATATGCCGGAGGCGACTGGGCCCGCAGACCAACCATTACGGCAAGTGCGATGATACGCACCAGTGCTCGCGGTTATTTTCTTACTGAAAACTATTTCATCGGAACAGCTGCCAGTCCTTTAATCATAGCTTCAGTTGGTGGCAGAAGAATGATTAAAAGCACCGGATTGGATTTCGGATTTTTTCACCCATGAATGCCGACTCTGGCTTTATAGCAATACCCTGGTTGGGCATCACTGTTCCCCTTGGATACTGATTAATTGTTTTGATTTAATCAAGATTGCAAATACCCTTTTTCAGGCGTACAAGGCTTCTTTCTGCGCCATCACTTTTTCATTGGCGATGTACTCATCATAAGTCATCAACTTATCAATAAATCCATTCGGACTTATCTCAATGATGCGGTTAGCTACGGTTTGTGTAAACTCATGATCGTGTGAAGTAAACAAAACTGTACCCGGAAAATCTTTCAAAGCATTATTGAAGGCAGTGATGGATTCCAGATCAAGGTGATTGGTGGGTTCATCCAATATCAAAAGGTTAGCACTGGCAAGCATCATGCGCGAAATCATGCAACGTACTTTTTCTCCGCCTGATAGCACCGAGCATTTCTTGAACACTTCTTCACCTGAGAAAAGCATCTTGCCTAAAAATCCTCGGATGTAAACTTCATCCTGATTTTCTTCTTCAGCAAATTGTCTCAACCAATCGATGAGGTTATCATTACTTTGGAAAAATTTCTCGTTGTTAGATGGAAGGTTAGCCGTGGTAATGGTTTGTCCGAATTTAACTGAACCGCTGTCTGCCTTAAGTTCTCCCATCAAAATCTGAAACAATGAAGTAATGGCCAGGCTGTCTTTACTCAGGAAGGCAATCTTATCGCCTTTGTTGACATAGAAGTCGACATTTTTGAATAGGGTAGTACCATTGAGCGAATAGCTGAGGCCCAGTACATGCAGGATCTGATCACCGGCTTCGCGATTTTGTTTGAAGATAATGGCCGGATACCTGCGGGTGCTGGCCTGAATTTCGTCAACATTGATTTTCTCCAGCAATTTTCTTCTGCTGGTAGCCTGCCTCGATTTGGAAGCATTGGCGCTGAATCGGGCAATAAACTCCTGCAATTCTTTGCGCTTTTCTTCTGCTTTTTTGTTGGCTGCTGAACGTTGTGAGAGCGCCAACTGACTGCTTTGGTACCAGAAACTATAATTACCGGTGTATAATCGGATGGCCTGAAAGTCAATATCTACAATATGCGTACAAACGGTATCCAAAAAGTGCCTGTCGTGCGAAACTACGATTACCGTATTTTCAAATTCAAGTAAAAAATCTTCCAGCCAGGTTACTGTTCTCAAATCCAGGTCGTTAGTAGGTTCATCCAGAATAAGAATATCCGGATTTCCGTACAAAGCCTGCGCGAGTAGCACCCGTACTTTCTGGGAACCATCCAGTTCTTTCATGAGCTTAAAATGATCATCTTCTTTAATGCCCAATCCGCTAAGCAGGGCAGCGGCATCCGACTGCGCATTCCAGCCATTTAATTCTGCAAATTCGGCCTCCAGTTCAGAAGCACGTATGCCATCAGCTTCAGAAAAATCGGGTTTGGCGTAAATCGCATCCTTTTCATGCATGATTTTCCAGAGCTTGGCATAACCCATCATTACGGTATCCAAAACAGAGACTTCATCAAATTCATAGTGATTTTGCTTAAGCACCGCCATACGCTTGCCGGGTTCCATGCTTACATGACCACGGGTAGGGTCAATTTCACCAGAGAGGATCTTTAAAAAAGTTGATTTTCCGGCACCATTCGCCCCAATTACCCCATAGCAATTGCCCTGGGTGAAGTTGAGACTAACCTCATCAAAAAGCACCCTTTTACCGAACTGAAGCGAGAGTTTGTTTACTGCAAGCATGACTGAATTTTAAATAAGCCGCGAAGATAAGGAAACAAATTATCACTGATACGCAAAACATATTAATTCCAACCGCCTCCCAGCGCCTTATACAAATCAATATAGCTGTGCAAAAATTCTTTACGGGCATTGGTTAGTTGCAGTTCGGCCTCCAGTACATTTCTTCTCACCATCAACACTTCCAGGTAATTGGCATAGCCGGTTAGAAATAAATCGTTGGCAATGGAGCTAGCCTGCTTTAATTCTGTTACCTCATTGAATTTTAGTTCGCTAACCTGCTCATAAGCCTGCATACTGTTGAATAATGAACTTACCTCTGCCACGCTCTCCAGCCAAATACGCTGATAATTGTATATAGCTATATTCCGTTCTGCTGCCTGCCATTGATGCTGATAATTCAATTCATTCCGGTTGAGGAGGGGAGCGGTTAAACCGGCTAATCCCATAAAAGCCAGAGAAGCAGGATTAAACAGGTAATTAATGTTGAATCCGTTTAAGGCAATAAAACCATTCACATTAAGTGAAGGATAAAATGCAGCACGTACTGCCAGTAGCTCTGCTTCATTCGCATTCAATTGTGCCATGGCTTCGCGT
>DAOLDI010000083.1:0-7704 GCA_035327445.1 Cyclobacteriaceae bacterium
AAAGCCACTGCTGCAACAGGATCTGAATGATCCTGGTGCAAAATTACCTGTAAGCCATTATCAAGGGTAAACTTTTCAAATTCAATGCTGAAATCCTGCGCCTCTTTTTCAGATATACAGGCGGTAAATAGCAGGATAAGCAGAAGACTTAGCAGCTTGGCAGATAGTGTTTTCATATTTCGGATTAGTTTTCCGCAATTTAAACAAGAGCAAGGCTTTTGAATTTACCGTTCATGTTATCTTTGATCAATTTTGTATCGATTTTTACTGCGACATGATTAAATCTAAAAGTCTGCTTAAAATACTCTTATTTGTCCTGGTTGTTCCGGTGCTGGTATTCACATCGGCCATCTTATTGGTATACTGGAAACAAGACAGCATCGTGCAGGAAGTCATTACCTCCCTGAATTCAAATTACAAAGGAGAGATCATAATTAAAGACAGCCATATATCTCCATTTGCAAATTTCCCTTATGTATCCATTGATCTGGAAGAACTGAAGATTTACGAAGAAAAAGGCAGAGCGGGAAAAGCAGTATTGGAAGTACGCGATGCCTACATTGGTTTTGATGTTTGGAGTTTATTGCAGGGAGTTATTGAAATCAAATCATTAAAGCTTTCTGATGGCGCTTTGCGACTGATTCAATTTGCAGATGGTAGTTTTAATATTTCCAATGCATTCAGTTCTGATACTGAAGATACTGATGAAGGCGAAGATTTAAATTTAGATATTCAGAAAATAGAGTTGAATAATATTAATGTCTGGAAGTTAAATGAGGAAAACAATGTTTTAATTGAAGCAGACATCAACCGGGCTTCTGCAAAATTCAAAAGTACCGATAATCACATTTTATTAAGCCTGCAAAGTCAGTTTTTGCTCAATGTATTAATCGATAACGATACCACCTTTATCAAGCGCAAGCATTTTGAAATTAAAACTCAGCTTGATTTTATTGAAGATATTCAATTATTGGTGGTTCATCCATCTGAAGTATTGCTTGAAAAAGTAATGTTCAAAATGGATGGCAGCATAGATTTTGATGATGACCTGAACCTTGACCTTAGGTTCCAGGGTGATAAACCTGACTTTGATCTTTTCCTGGCCTTTGCGCCAGAAGAATTAACTCCAGCCTTACAGCGCTACGAAAATGCAGGTAAAATATTTTTTGTAGCACTGGTGTCGGGTAAATCTATTAATGGTCACAATCCCTTTATCATGGCCGACTTTGGTTGTGAAGATGCCTTCTTCAGCAATATGCAATCAAAGAAAAGAGTGGACGACCTATACTTCAGAGGACATTTTTCAAATGGCGAAGAACGGAATATTGAGACCATGGAATTCTCGCTTACAGATTTTGTGGCCCGTCCGGAAACAGGAAATTTCAGCGCAGAATTGTATGTAAAAAATTTCATTTCACCTGATATTGAAATGAAAGTACGCTCTGATTTTGACCTGGAATTTTTGGCTGATTTTTTCAATATAACTGAAATCGAAAATTTGAGAGGACAAGTTTCCATGACCATGAATTTTCATGATATCATCGACTTACAGCATCCTGAGAAAAGTATTGAGAAATTGAATGAATCATACTTTACTGAACTCGATGTGAAAAACCTGGGATTTAAATTACCCGGATTCCACTTGCCTGTTGAGGCTGTTAACATCAAAGCCACTATGGATGGTCACGAGGCCAACATCAATCACTTCAGCATTAAACTTGGAAATTCTGATCTTTCATTCAGCGCCAGTGTGAGTGATTTACCTGCAATCCTGCATCATACCAATATACCTGTTACGGCAGATATGCTGATCAAATCAAACTTACTGGATATTTATGAGCTTACTTCAGGAGATACCCTAAACAGAAAACCAGTTAATGAACAGATCAAAGATCTGAGCATGAAATTGAAATTCGTAAGCTCAGCCAAGGCCATTACAGAATCGCCTAACTTACCTGTAGGTGAATTTTTTATTGAGGATTTATTCGCGCAGCTAACGCATTATCCACATCAGTTACATGATTTCCATGCTGATGTTTACATAGATGACAACGATTTCAGGGTGATTGATTTTACCGGCATGATTGATAAAAGTGATTTTCACTTTTCCGGCAAATTGAAAAATTATGCTTTATGGCTCAAGGACGAACCCTCAGGTGAAAATCAAATTGAATTTAACTTCACATCTGATTTACTTCAGTTAGAAGATCTATTTTCATACGGTGGCGAGAACTTTGTACCAGAAGATTACCGGCACGAACAATTCAGCCAGGTAAAGTTGCATGGTTTTGCTAACCTACAATTTGAGAAGCGATTGAAGTCGGCCTTTTTGGATATTGACAAAATTGAAGCACGCATGAAAGTGCACGCAATGCGATTTGAACAATTTAAAGGCAAACTTTATTACCAGGATGATCATTTAGTTGTAGAAAACTTTGGCGGAAAATTGGGTAACAGCGATTTCACTGTTAACCTCAATTTACATTTGGCCAATACTGACAGTTTAAACAAAGCAGAAAATTATTTTTCGCTGAGTGCAAAACACCTTGATTTTGATCAGCTGTTCAGCTACACCCCGGCACCCGCTAATACGGTAATGACTCCCGAAGACCACGAGAATGTTTTCAATATTTATGATCTTCCCTTTGCTAACATGCGTGCAGACTTAGACATCAAGCGCCTTACTTATCATCGGTATTTACTCGAGAACTTCTTTGTAAAATCACGTATGCAGCAAGATCATTACATTTATCTCGATACCCTTTCATTACAAGCAGCGGGCGGTAATATTTTTGGCAAGGGTTATTTTAATGGCTCAGATCGCGACAAGATATATTTTCATGCTGATCTGAATGTTACTGATCTTGAACTGGATAAAATCATGTTCAAATTTGAAAACTTCGGACAGGATCACCTGGTATCTGAAAATTTACATGGCAAATTTTCCGGAAGCATCAAAGGCCTCATTCGCATGCATGCCGATATGGTTCCTATTATTGATGATGCTGATCTAAGTCTGGATATATTGGTAGTTAATGGCCGGCTTGAACGTTATGCCGCACTCAATGCTTTATCTGATTACTTTAAGGATAAAAATCTGAGCAGGGTTAGATTTGATACACTCAAAAATATATTGCAACTTAATAAAGGTACACTTACTGTACCTCGCATGAATATCAACTCAAGTCTGGGCTTTATCGAAATTTCAGGCAAGCAGGATTTAGATATGAATATGGATTACTTCCTTAGGATTCCACTGAGTATGGTCACTCAAGTTGGCATGAGTAAATTATTTGGCAGAAATCGCACTGCAGATGAAGATGCTGATGATGAAATTCAAATACGAGATGCTAATAAGCGGGTAAGATTTGTGAATCTGCGAATTACCGGCAACCCCGATACGTACAATATTTCATTGGGCAGAGATAAAAGCAACTAGCGGCTCAAGCCAAATTGAATAATCTCATCGATTAATTCGTAAACCCTCTTTCTTTCTTCTGCATTTTCTGGTAAACCTGCAAAGGCATGTAACTGATGCGGGAAACATTTTATAGCAGAACGGTTTCCTGCCCGCTCAAGTTTTTTACCATATGCAATACCTTCATCGCGCAATACATCGAACTCTGTTGTGATGATCAGGCTGGGTGGCATACCCAATAATTCATTTTCGTAAATAGGCCAGACATCCCCACTTGAAGCAAACCAAATACTTTTATCGAGATATTGTTGAACCTGATAAACAGATTCATCTTTACTAAGTCCGTAACCCTTTGCATTGTCTTCATACGATGTGTAAAAGCTGATAAGCGGATTATCTGTAATGGGGCAAATCATGATGACACTTTTTATGGCTTCATGCTTACTTTCTTTTTTTGCCTTATGCATGGTAAGCGCCACTAAAGTGCCCCCACTTCCTTCGCCCAGTAAAATAATTTTTTCAGGATCTGCTCCATGTGATTTGGCGTTTTCACGCACCCATAAATAAGCTGCATAAGCATCATCTTTGGCTGCCGGAAAGGGATGCTCAGGTGCTACTCGGTAATCCACATCAAAAACAACGGCATTAAATCGCTGGGCAAGCATTAGTGCTTCATTTTCCATCCATGGCAAAAGCGGGCGAATGAAGCCACCCCCATGAAACCTGATGATAGCCATAGCATCAACTGTTTTATCAGCACTTACTATGTTAAGTCCAATTTGCTTATCTGTTATTTTAATCCTCTTCACATTTTCATCAGGCAATTTTTTATACACTTCAGGTTCTTGCTTTCTTAAGTCAGCAACAGTACCCGACATGAGTTCTGCCATGCTTTTCTCATGTGCAATTTTTTTTAAATATGCATCTGCACGCTTATCTAATTCATTGGTACTGCAAGTCTGTGCATTTAGAATAGAGGTTTTAATCATGAGCATTAAAATGAAAATACTCAGTTGAGGGAAGGCTTTCATAAGTTTATGCATTTATTGATGGAAGGTAAAAAAATCAGTTGCAAGAATCAACATTAATTCATAAATGTTGCTGCAATGATGCTGAATCAATAAAAATCGAGCTTTTAACCTTAATTAACTTTCATTAATTCACTTTGGCTTATTTCTTGGTTATGACAGTTTACACCAAACAATCATAGCGATGAAAACAATTATTTTAATCACACTTAACATCATGTGCATCCAGTTCTTATGGGCACAGGAAGAGAGACAAGAGATGAGAAGGGGTATGCATAATGCGGTAAAAGAAACCTTATCCTTAACAGAAGAACAGCAGACGGGCATGAGGGAAATCCGTGAAAAGTACACTGAAATTTTTTCTGAACTAAAGCAGAATGAATCATTGACTGAATCTGAGCGAAAAGAAAAAATGAGGGATATTAGAAATGAAAGAATAGCTGAAATGAAAAATATCCTGAATGAAGAGCAACTTGAAGCATGGAACAATTTGCGCAAAAGACATGTGAAGTACAGACATTATCCGAAAAGAACTTATGATACGCCCAGGCAGCAAAGTGAATCATTAACTGATGAACAGAAGCAAAAGATTAAAGAATTGAGAAAATCATACTTTGAAAAGAATCAGGAGCTTAGAAAAAATTATCAGGAAGAATTAAATGAAATTCTGGGCAAAGAAAGGATAGATACCGGAAATAAATCAAGATCTAAGTATTCAAAAGATAAGATGAAGAACAGAAAACGACCTGAGAAAAAAGATTAGACTATAACAGAGCTCCATTATTGAATGGGGCTCTGATCATTAAAATGCTTCGGCTACAGAGAAATAAAAGTAACCTCCTTCCCTGCCCCAGGCATAATCAAAGCGAATATTTAAGCGCTCTGCAGGATTCACCACAAAGCGAAGTCCTGTACCAATGGAATATTTCAGGTTATTGAGTTGTATATCTCTAGCGGTATCAAATACTTCACCAATTCCTACAAAACTTACCAGTCCTAATCGCCAAACAAGCGGGTACCTGTATTCAAGCTGGGCTCCCGTAAAGTGTTTATCTCTGAATCGATTCTTGGGATAACCCCTCAAAATATCATCACCACCTAAAGTGCTCATGTCCAGAAAGGGTACATCTCCAAAACTAAACCGGCTTCTCGCCTGCAAGGCTAAAATATGTTTCGGCTTTAATTTCCAGTAATGCTGATAAGTTCCATTGATATTGAAAAAAGAAAATGTACTGCCAAAGGCAGGATTATAAACGAATGTTGATAGCTCAGCCAATCTTCCGCTGTGAGCGTTGATAGGATTATCACGGTTATCAAATACACCAACCAAACCCATAGCAGAGCCAATGCCCCCATTATAGCCGGTAATATTGCCCTGACCTAAAAGGCCGTCTGGTGTATAGGTAAAGCCATATTCGTATTCAAAATGATAATCGAGACCAACAAACAAAGAGGGTCTTACCTGTTTCATCACCAGGTTTTTCAAACTGATGAGCTTATAGGCATAGCGTTCTTCATCTTCAACAGGCGTGTTATTGCCAATTCCATAAAAGCGATCAGGAAATTCTCTGAAACGTAACTCTCCTTTTAACAATAGATTTTCGTTGCGTGTAAAGATGTTCCAAATACCCCATACATCTAACTGCCTGTTTTGGGTATAATCGGCTAAGAATTGAACATAAGAAACCCTGGTAAGCTTCTGATGATCATATAAAGGCGGAATTTTGAAATAATAAACACCTGCAGCGCCAAAAGCCCAGCGGGTATCAGGCGTGTAGTACAGCAGAGGCAGCATCAAAAATCCATTTTTCTCAGTTGGAATGGTGTCACTCAAGGGACTAAATCCAAAGAATTTCTTTTGCGCTGCAGCTTCAAAATTCAAACAAATAAGGAGTAGTAATAAACTGGAAACCAGCCGAAAAAGAAAAGCCATATAAAGTACTTACAACGCAAAGTTGCAGGCTTTGTTGTAAATAAAAAATACACCAGAAAAATTATAATGGTTTAGCGTAAGGCAGGCGGGCAATTTCTTTAACCTGATAGTACTGGTATAAGCCCTGGCAAGCCAGGATATCAGTGGACGCAAGATCAACCAAACCATCAGATGCAATAAGGTTTTCATCCAGGTAGATATGTTCAAGGCTTCCGATGATCATAATTGTTCCATTGATTTTAAGATCAACTCGTTCCTGTAATTGCATGCCTATTTGCACAGGGGCCTTAACCACATAAGGTGCTTTGAAAGCATCTTTAAATTCAGCCTTAAATCCACATTTCTCAAACTCGTCCTCCTGATGCTCATATTTGGCTGATGTTTGATGCGCTTTTGAAAACTGTGTTGATCGTACATAATTAATGGTGTAAAATCCCGTATCTAAGATATTGCTGAGGGTATCTCTGCGCACCGTTTCGGGCCTGAACAAAAGCGCATATAAGGGCGGGTTAGCTCCTACATGCAATAAAGAGTTAAAGATGGCCAGGTTGTTTTGACCTGCAGGACTTTGTGTTCCAATTAAAGCGACCTGCCTGATACCCGCTAAAGAGTTAATCAGATTGGCGCGATAGCGTTGCGGCAAATCAAGTATGGCTGCGCGATGAAGTTTCATGTTTAATAGCTTTTTCAAACTGCTCTTGATTCAAAAGCATTTGCTGATAAGTTGGCACCTGTACTTTGAAGTAATTTTGCCATGCTTGCAGACTCATGCGAAGCTTGATAATATTCATGGCTAATGGATCTGATTTTATTTTCAAAAAATCAGCAACTTTTTCACCCAGGTAGAAGCTCAATTGTGCTTCCATCAAATTTGCCACTTGTTTATCGGGTATGGCGTTGCGATAGTAATCGATTAATGAGCGACTGAGTAAAACGCCTTCTTCATTGGGCTTAAAATTTCGCTCCTCAATTATTTTGGTAAGATGAAAAGCCGAATGTAAACTGTCTGGCAACAGAATTTCCTCTATATACAATTGATAGCCAATGTAGCGCCAGAGGTAAATGAAATCTTCCTCCTGCTTTGCAGTCAAAGTAAATCCTGATTTTCGTAATCCCATCAAAGTAATATACGAGAATGCCAGGTTGGTACCTGCCATATCTTCCTGATTAATGGGCAATCCCCAGTCCATTTGCCAATCAGACTTTAAAAGGTAATATCGGGCCAGGGCATGAATTAGTCTTGTCTTATTGATTTCTCTTTGTGCTAATCCGTTCTCCTCAAAACTACCCGGAGTGCTTACACCAATCACAAAATTGGCGGTATC
>DAOLDI010000084.1:0-7654 GCA_035327445.1 Cyclobacteriaceae bacterium
TCTGCGCTTCACTGCTTCGCGTAACTGCTGGTTTTCTTTTTTGATCTGCCTCGTGGCTATGGTTTCGTCTTCACTGGCCCGCATATCGGGCAATGAGCCATGCTGGTGAACATATTTCCAACCTGTTTTTTCTTTCTGCATCAAAGCGGTAATCCTGATCTTCGAATAGAATTGCCACTTCCCCTCAATCAGCACATAAATGTTTGAGTTCTCTACCACCATTGCGCCATCTCCAACAGCATCCAGTTTAATCTTCCGCTTTCGCATTTGCGCCACACCTACTACCTGGTGGATTGTTTTTTTACAAAAGGCTAACCACGCTTTCTTAGTATCGAAATGCTCAGCTTCAGTAGTTCCGATAATTTTGAACTTGCTACTTAGACAAGCGGCATGTGTTTTTAAATCGCCCCTCATGTAGGCATCCCAACCTGTGTTATAGACCTTTAAAACTTCCTGCTCAATTTTTCTAGTGAGTTTCATTTACAATGCATTCTTTGTAGTAACATCAGCGGTTATTAAGTTTTGCCTGCAATTCAATAAGGTGTTGTTGCTTTACAGGTTCACGTTGCGTGCGACTAAAAGCCGTATGATACTTGTGCCCCTGCAAAAAGGTGCGTTGCACGAGGTTCCATTCGCGTTCAGTTTCTACTAAGCCTGCCGCCTTGATTTCCTGGTAAAGTCGGGCGCCTATTTCAAAAAAATCATCACGGCCCAAATAATCCAGGTCGGCATCACATAGAATTTTATCGAGTTTATTTTGAGGTGATTGAGGTAACTGTGTCGCCATAATCATGGAACAAATGCTTGCTATCTGTGCATCGCTTAATCCATAAGCTGGCAAAATTTCCCTGGCCATGGCCGCACCATGTGCTTCATGATTTTTTGCTTCGCGTATAAAACCTGCATCGTGTAGAAGTGCGGCAAAACGAATTAAACTAATTTCTTCAGCGGTTACGCGTTCTGTTTCAGCAATGCGCAAGACAGCTGATAGTACATCATGTATATGTTCGATATTGTGATAAGACAAAGAGGGCATTTCACGCTGAAGCAAATCATTGATATGCTTTTCTGCCACGTCATAATTTGGTAGATTATTATGCGATGTATTTAATCCCTTCAACAAAGGATCTACCTGCAGCCAGATCAAATCCACGTCATTGGTAATTCTCGCTTTGGCTAACCAAAGCTTTGCATTGATCATTTCTCCCATCGCTACATAAATATGCACGATGTAAATGTTTACACCTTTCTCCTGTGCTTCGCTTCGTTCGATTAATTCATTTAATAATATTTTGCTTTCATCAAGATTACCTGCTTTGGCATGAGCTGCCGATAGGTAAGCAAGTAATGAAGGCGGACGTATATGCGCATTTTCCAATCCGTCCATTACAGTTAATTTTACCTGCTCCCATTTTTGTTGCGTTAAAAAGATGCGTGCTTTAAAATCATAAAAGCGCAACACAGCAGGGTACAGTTGCAAGGCTTCGTTCAACACCTGCAAGGCTTCATTGTACTTAGCCATTAAATAAAATGTGATGGCTTCGTAATTGAAAGAAGCCGGAGTTAAAGGGTCAAGTGTCTTGGCTTTTTTGAGGCATTGCATAGCTTCATCAAACCGGCCCATCATATTGAGCAGATAGCAATAGGCATACAATACATCGGCATTATTCTGATTTCTGCTGATGACTTCCAGAAAGATATGTTCAGCCTCAGCAAAATTTTTATTCACAAAAAATTCAACAAAGGCTTTGGTGAGATAATCATTGTCCTGCGGCCCTCGCTTCCATGCCTCTTTCAGGTAAACATCAATATGTTTTTTGGCTTCTTCAGGTGAAAGGTCACCATTCCACGACATTCGGGCCGAATAGCAACTGGCCAGGTATGAATAAGCCTGTTGAAAATCAGGATCTTTTGCCAGTGCCAGTTTAAAATAATCGGTAGCGGTGCGATAGCCTTCTACCCCCCACTGATTAAACGCATGCCGGCCTTTCAAAAAAAGGTTGTAGGCCTCCATATCTTTTGTAGGTGGCGCTTCAGCATTGGTTTCTGTTCCTGTTTCAAATGATGCCTGCAATTCTTTGGCTACGATCTCTGCCACGCTGCTTTGTATTTCAAAGATGTCATCAATGTTTTCGTTAAATATCTTTGACCACACATGATCATCTTTAATGGCGTCAATGAGTTGCACATTTATTCTTACTTTATTTTGATGGCTTTGCACACCCCCTTCCAAAATAAAATTCACATTGAGCTCATTAGCAATTTCCGGTGCTGATTTATCCGATTTTTTGTAACGCATTACGGAGGTTCGAGAAATAGTTCGCAACTGTTTATTCCCCGCAAGTTTGATGATTATATTTTCAGTAATTCCATCAGAAAAGTACTCTTGCCCCGAATCATTGCTCAGATTTCTAAATGGAAGTACAGCTATCGATTGCCTTAGGTCTGTTACATCAATTGTTATGGTGCTGGTATTTTCCCGTTTGCTTTGTTCCGGTCTTACAATTCCCTGAATAATTTCTTTTACTGCATTGGCTACTTTGTTAATCTGGTTCTGATAATCGGTTTTATTCTGATTATCGTTTCGGTGATCGCTCGGTTTAAGCGGACGGTTTACCCCGGGCTCTTTGTAAATGAAGTCAACCGCCCGCAGCACTCCTCCTATTTCATTCTCAATAATGGCTTTATCCTCATCTTCCAGATCATGGATTTTAACAGGAAGTAACCTGCTTCCAACATTGCCACTGTTTAACTTAATATCACGATCAAATTTGTCGGCCTTTGCGAGTTTGTTAAAAACACAAAACTCATGCTGCCATGCAAAGCTTTTAGTATCACAATATGTCTGTGAAATAACAGGTATAAATATGAGGCACTTTAGTTTATGCTTAAGACTCTTATCTACATGGTGTGTTTCCAATAAACCATCATAAGGATTACTGTCAAAATAAACAGAAACCGGCTCTTTTATAGTTGCGGCTAGCTCTTCACGTAAGGTCTCTACAAACTCAGTTACCCAACCTGAACGGTTATCGTTGTGGCGGTAGGAAATGAATATATCGTATTCAAAGCCGGGTACTATAGCGGGCATCAAAAATTCAGATTAATTCCTGAAAGATAAACTTTTATCATAGTAAAACATCCGGATACTGTCTTTTTTGAACTAAATGATAAAATTTCATACCTTCAATTTTTATCGGGATTTAGTTTTAATGCACATCTATTTTTGACAAAAAAATTAATCGATATGCACTACGATGTAATTATCATAGGTGTTGGCAGTATGGGTTCTTCAGCCGCCTATTACCTGGCAAAGGAAGGCAAAAAAGTATTGGGCTTAGAACAATTTGAAATTGTAAACGAAAGGGGCTCACATCACGGCCAAAGCCGTATCATTCGTAAAGCATATTTTGAACATCCTGATTATGTGCCCTTGCTGTTACATGCCTATAAAAACTGGAAAGAGCTGGAACAAGCAACCAAAAGCAAAATATATGAAGAAACCGGTATCGCCTATTTTGGGCAGGAGTTTGATGAGTTGATTGCGGGTGTGCAGCAGTCAGCAGCTTTGTATGATTTAGACTTGCAGCGCCTGAATGTGCAGGAAGGAAAAAATAAATTTCCTGCCTTTAACATTCCATCTGATTTTATTGTACTTTCTGAGCCAGAAGCAGGTTTTGTACTTTCTGAAAAGGCAATTCAATTGTATGCTGATGAGGCCAGAAAATCAGGTGCTGTTTTACACAGTCACACTGAAGTTAGCGCATGGAAGATAGATAATAATCAAGTACATGTTAGCAGCAGTAAAGGAGATTTTACAGCAGATAAATTAATCATCACGGCTGGCGCATGGACAAAAAAACTAGTGCCAGACTTAATGCCTGAAATAACAGTAACCAAGCAAACTGTTGCCTGGGTAAAACCAAAAAAGCAGGAGAAATTTGCATTAGGCAATTTTCCTTGTTGGTTAATTCAAGATCCAGATAAAGGTCCTTTTTATGGATTCCCCATTTTGCCAAAGAAAGATTATGGTGGTTTTGAAGCTTTAAAAATTGCGCACCATTTTCCGGGCGAAATTACTGATGCAGATAAAAATGATCAGGAAGTTAATGAAGAGACTGTGCAGGATATACGTTACATATTGGAAAAATATTTTGATGAAGCAGACGCTGAAATACTGCAAACCTCAAATTGCTTATATGCGTCCACAAGAGATGAAGATTTTATTGTTGACCTTTTACCCGGTTTTCAAAATAAAGTGATTATTGGCTGCGGATTTAGCGGACATGGCTTTAAGTTTGCTTCTGTAATGGGAGAAATTTTACGCGATTTGTGTTTACATGGAGATACAACATTGCCCATACATTTCCTGAGATTAGACAGATTTGATTAGCATGCCTTATTTACTTCGTTTTGCCTTTATAAGTGCATTAATCTTTTATCATCCTGATTTATCTGCACAAAAGGTTGCTCAGCAATTACCAGAAAAAACACGTATTCTCTTTCTGCTCGATGCATCGGGCAGTATGAATGCCAGTTGGGAAAAGAATCAAACCAGGATGCAAGCGGCTAAAAAGTTATTAGCCGAACTCATTGATTCCTTACAGGAAAACAAAAACCTTGAACTGGCACTTAGGGTTTACGGACATCAATTTACAGTTGAGCAAAGAAATTGCGAAGATTCAAAACTTGAAGTTCCATTTGCTGCCAATAACCATCAGCGCTTGTTGCAAACCCTGCAACGCATACAACCCAAAGGGGTAACACCTATTGCCTACTCTTTACAACAATCTGCCAAAGATTTTCCGCAAAGCAGTGGCTATCGCAATATTCTTATTCTCATTACAGATGGTATTGAATCTTGTGCTGCAGACCCATGCAAAGTTGCGCTAGAACTTCAACGAAAAGGTGTTTTCCTTAAACCCTTTATCATTGGCTTAGGCCTTGAAGGTCAAAAAGCATTTGATTGTATGGGAAGTTATTTTGACGCAAATAATGACCAAACTTTCAGACAGGCCTTGAATGATGCCATCGAAAAGACATTCAGCAAAACTAGCGTAAGCATTGAATTATTAAACGGTGCTGGCCGCCCAACAGAAAGTAATGTAAATGTAAGTTTTATCAACAAGCTAACCGGGCAGGCAAGCTATGAGTTTGTGCATTACTTAGACGGTAAAGGAAAACCAGATTCAGTTCAGGTTGACCCTGTGCTGGATTATGATATCAAAGTAAGCACATTGCCTGCAGTTTATGTTGACAATGTAAATATAAAACATGGCCAGCACAATGTGATTCGCATACCTGCAGCCCAGGGGCATCTCATCGTAAATCAGGAAGGAAGAAAAAATCCGGGCTTTGATGTCATTGTTCGTGAGCCCGGTAAATCTGAAACACTGAAAATGCAAAAAGCAGAAGAAAGTGTGAAATACCTGGCAGGTACTTATGAATTAGAAGTGCACACCCTCCCTAAACGATACTACACAGTTAAATTATTGGCTGATAGAAACAATATGATCAGCCTGCCCACGCCAGGACTGGTAAACCTGAATACCAATGCCAATGGTTATGGTAGCTTGTATGAAATGCTGCCAGATGGAAGCGAGGAATGGGTAATGCATCTGGATGAAAATAAGTCGCGCATGACTATGGTTTTGCAGCCGGGATTCTATAAAATTGCGTTCCGTGTAAAATCGGCACCTGGCAGCAAGTTTACATCGGTTAAAACATTTGAAGTAAAACCCGGAACACCCTTAAACATCAATCTTTTCGACTAAAGCAGCATGACAAAATTTACTTACACAGAGAAAAAAGATACCCGCTCCGGCTTTGGTGCCGGCTTGCTTGAACTCGGCAGAAACAATCCTAATGTAGTGGGCCTTTGTGCCGACTTAACCGGCTCTTTAAAGATGGATGCTTTCAAGAAGGAATTTCCCGACAGGTTTTTTCAGGTGGGTATTGCCGAAGCCAATATGATGGGTCTTGCTGCAGGCATGACTATTGGTGGTAAAATCCCCTTTACCGGCACATTTGCCAATTTCTCTACCGGCAGAGTGTATGATCAGATCAGGCAATCAATTGCCTATTCTCATAAGAATGTAAAAATATGTGCGTCACACGCTGGCCTTACACTGGGTGAAGATGGTGCCACACACCAGATACTGGAAGACATAGGGATGATGAAAATGTTGCCCGGCATGACAGTAATTGTTCCATGCGATTATAATCAAACCAAAGCCGCAACCATTGCTCTTGGAAATCATCATGGTCCCGCTTATCTGCGCTTTGGCAGACCAGGATGGCCGGTGTTTACCAAGGCTGATGAGCCCTTCGAAATTGGTAAAGCCCAGCAATTAATTGAGGGTAAAGACGTGAGCATTTTCGCTTGCGGCCACATGGTATGGCAGGCCATTGAAGCCGAAGCTATTTTAGCAGCAAAAGGAATTCAAGCCGAGGTGATTAATATCCACACCATTAAACCATTAGATGTTGAAGCCATTTTAACTTCAGTTCAAAAAACAGGTTGTGCTGTTAGTGCAGAAGAGCATCAGATAAATGGTGGCCTTGGTGACAGCATTGCACAAGTACTGGGAAGGCATTTTCCGGCACCACAAGAATTTGTTGCCGTTAATGATAGTTTTGGCGAAAGCGGTAAACCAGTTGAGTTACTTAACAAATATGGTTTAAGCCCCGAAGCAATTGCTGCAGCTGCAGAAAAAGCAATGGCCAGAAAATAAGCAGTTAAATTTTTATTTGATCATCCACTCTACCCGCAGCCTGGTTTCTTCAGGACCATGCTGCTGACTAATATTATTTTTGATAGATTGAACAAGCTCCTCCGCAATTTCGGCCCTATATCCAAACCTGATAGCAAATAAATTACATAACTTAAGTTCTTCAATGTGGATATCTTTATCAACAATCATCATATGTGTAAGGTCGTACAGTTGGTTAAACTTTTCAATCGGGTTTACCGGAATTTCCAATTCAATCTGTTGGGGATTTGATTTAATATGACTCAACTCCTTTTCAGAGATGCCATATTTCTTAGCTATTGAAACAAGAAGTTGAAATTCAACTTCCCTGAAGTTTCCATCAGCCGCAGCCATTTCAATCAGGTTTTTCATATGGCTTTTGGCCGTACTCTTTCCTTGTCTGAACAGATTAAGAATCTCATTCAACTTCATAAGAAAAATTTTCAATAAAGTCTTTAAACTTAACCATTTTTAGTTACTCCTGGACCACACGTTTCAAATAAAAGCCTTGTGGATCAATCCGGGGCCAATCTACCGCCTTAATGCGAATTCCCTTCTGATCAAGTTCCATACGCTGTGCCCCATTTTCTGTTACAATCTCTAGCGGAAGTGATCCATTGTAATTCAGCAATTTTATATGATAGGTATCAGCACTTATTTGTCGCACAGAAATTTCCAGTTTATCAGTAGTTCTTAAAAAGAAATCAAAAAATGCTTTCAGCTCTCTGCCAGATTCTTTACTGAATAATTGTTCAACATCATATGTGGTAATCATATTGTGGTAAGTGTACTTTTCATCTGTAGCCAGTTTCATCAAGATCGGATAAAACACTTCATCAGTTAAAATATATTTTAAAGTATGCATGAAGAACGCGCCCTTTCCGTAAACATCTGCATGATAG
>DAOLDI010000085.1:0-7650 GCA_035327445.1 Cyclobacteriaceae bacterium
GGCGGCAATAAAACAAAAAACCAGATATTCTATTGCAACAAACTTTATCCCCTTCATAAAATGCATATAAGTAGCTACCACATCCACAATGATCCAGATAACCCATGATTCAATTTTTTTTTGAATCATCAAAAAAGTTGTGATAATGCTCATCACTGTTACAAAAGAATCCAGGTAGGGAAATGCACTGGGCTTGTTGAAAATGATTGGAAAAATTTCATGCAATCGGGCGGCAAAAGAACCAAAAGCAAATGTGCCGGCAAGTCCGAGCAGGAAGAGTAACAAAAGATGTTTACGCTGCATCCAACTCACTTTTAGTTCTCGCTTCCTGTCTTCTTCATAAGGCTTCGGATGCGCCCATCGCCACCAACCCAGCAGATTAGTTACGAAAAAAAATACTTGTAAAAACATGTCGGGATAGAGCTGCACCTGGTAAAAAAGAAAGAAAAAAAGGGTAACGTTTATCAAACCCAGTGGCCAGCTCCAGATGTTAGCCCTGGCTGCAAGAAAAACCGCAATACCTCCGGCCAGTGTTCCAAAAAATTCGATATAACTCATGGGGTATCCCCAGAGTTCAAAAAAAGTATACTCTATATCAAAATATAACATTCTTATTATCAGTAAATTATCTTTTAACTATCAGGTTGTATTAAATTATACTGTCGTAACTGGTATACAGAATAATTACTCAGGCATAATTAATTCATTTATTCCGATTACAATAATACACTTAGTCTCATTTCATGTCATCACAGAAATAAACCGTCTGAATTAATTAAGAATTTGAATTCAATTAAAATTGAAATAACTTGACGCACCTGAATGTTCGTTCTGGCCATTAATCTGAAGCAAATGTTATTTAAAATTAGAGGCTGTGAAGAAGATTTTTATTTGCGAAGATCATACTATCATTGTAGAAGGGCTTAAGTTACTTTTTCGTTCAAGCGAGGAATATCAAATTTCTGGTTATGCCAGTACAGGAAAAGAGCTGAAAGAAAAGCTGCCTATTGTTTATCCTGACATTTTAATTCTCGATTTAAACCTAAGTGACAGCGATGGGATTTCTATTCTCAAAGAAATAAGACAGAACAATAAAGATTTAAAGGTGATCATCCTCACCATGTATCAGGACGAACACTTGATTGAAGCCGCTAAAAAAGCTGGCGCAAATGCATATCTTCAAAAAAGTGTTAGCAATGAGGAATTGCTTAAAGCACTTAAGGTTGTTTACACACAAAATTTTTACATCTCTCAACTTCTGCAAACAGAAGGAGAGAAAAGAAGAATTTTCCGCGATCAGTTTGCGGGCAAAATGAAGCTTACCCGCAGAGAATTGGAATTGATACCACACCTGAGTACAGGAAGATCCACTTCACAAATCTCACATGATTTAAACATTAGTCCGCACACCATAGATACACACCGCAAAAACATTTTTAAAAAACTAAAAATTAACAATATTGTAGACCTTGTTAATTTTGCGCATGAGAATAATCTTATTTAGTCTCTTACTTTTCTCCTACTTTTCTCATGCTGAAGGCATTGATACCATAAGAATCAGCGAAGTAAATTCTCGTCTTTCCGTTAAAAACAGAGCCTATTATCTGACAAGTGATTTTGAATCAGGAATTGAAAGTGTAATTAAACAAATCAATTCGGGGGAAAATATTTTCGTATTTAACAAAACCAATTTTGGATACAACAATGATATTTATTGGTTAATTATCCCTTTAAAAGTTGATCAAGCTCCAAGCGAAAATATTTTACTGGAATTCAAGAATCCACACTTTGATAAAATAAGCGCATGGTGCCTTGCAGAAGGAAAGCTAAGTATACTGGGCAATGAAACCGGAGATGATTTTCCATTCAGCAGCAGAAGCTACCCGCACAGAAATTTCATTTGGGAAGTACTGAAGTGCAAGGCAGAAGATTATACGCTTATCTTGAGGATTGAGAAACGTCATTCTGCCCTGAGAATACCAGCTCAACTTTGGACAGAAAATGAACACAATGTATTCTACGCAAAAGAAGATTTAATTTCTGGTATTGCCTATGGCATGATGATGCTGGTGGGTATCTACAGTCTTGTTGCCGGATTTTTTCTAAAAAGAAGAATTTATTTTGCATACACATGCTTTATCGTAACGGCTGTATTATTATTAACAACCTATAAAGGTTTAAGTTTTCAATTTTTGTATCCTGAATGGGGCGGATTCAACAGTATTTTTAATGTAGCGATTACAAGGCTAGCAACTTTTACCTTATTAATTTTTTCTCAACTTTTTCTTAGAACAAAACTTCATGTTCCATTCATACACAAGTTGCTTAATTATGTAATATTCTTTTACCTGGCTACCATTGTAACTACCCCCTTCCTGCTTGACTTCTTCATCAGGCACAGCATGTTTTTACTTCCCTTTATGCTGGTGTTAAATTTTATTGGGAATTTACTTTGTTTGGCAGCTGCTATATTCTCATTCAAGAAACAAATAAGCATTGCAAGTTTCTATCTAATAGCTTACCTAACAATGCACTCATCAGGCATGCTTTCTATAGTTCAGGAATTTGGGTGGATTGAAGAAATTAATTTTGATGTACTCTTACTTAGCGCAGTAATTGAAATATTGGTTTTCTCATTTGCACTTACCTTCCTGGTTAAAAAAATTTATGATGAGCGAAATGATTTGGCTATTAAAATTGTAAAACAACAAAAAGAATCGCTGAACATTTACCTGCAGGGTATTGAAAAAGAAAGGGAACGCATTGCAGGAGAACTTCATGATGATATTGGCAGCCGTCTTGGAAACCTAAGCAGATTATTAAGTGCTAAGCAGCACAACGATGCGGTTTACATGGAAAGTCAGATTCAAAACTTAACACATGATGTAAGAAAGCTGTCACATCAATTAATCCCTCCGGCATCGCTTGCCAAAGGCTTGTCGCAAGCCGTAAGTGGTCTTGTGGCCGATATTCAGGCTGCAAATAGTATTACCATAAACCTGCAATTATTTGATGTGCCTGAAAATTTGAATGCGGAAATCAGCAAACAAACTTATCGCATCATTCAAGAGACGCTAAATAATATTGTTAAGCACGCCAAAGCCACTGAAGTTGATATTCAGATTTTTGGACATGAACAGGAACTGGTAGTAACTATTGAAGATAACGATGTGGAGTCTAATACTTATGAACAAAATAATTATTCTGTTTTAAACCAGATTCAAACACGTGCTACGTTTTTAAATGCCAAACTTGAAGTAAATACTTCAAGCAATTACGGCTCTCAACTTATGCTTAATATACCTATATAACCATTAATTAATGTTGTATTCTTCTGAACTATATTGAATAAACTAATAATCATATCGATCTTAATATTAATTCTAAGTGATTCAGTCAATGCTTATGGGGGCCATCTTGATACTTTAATCTTAACCGGAAATGAGAAAAAAATTAGCTTAACTGGAAAGGCTTACTACATAAAATCATCAAGAAAAACTGATATCAATACAATAATTCAAAGTATACGAAATGAAGAAAAAATTAATGCTTTGGAAAGCATTAATTTGGGTTATGCAGATGAAATTTACTGGATAATTATTCCCATTCAAAAATTTTCAGCAGACACACAATATTTGCTTGAAATTAAGAATCCACATATTGATCTAATTTCATTTTACTGCTTTGATAATAACAAAGCAAGCTTAATTGGAACAACAGGTGACTACAAACCATTTAACAGCAGAAGTCAGTATCACAGAAATTATGTGTGGCCACTAGAGTTGTGCGCAGCTGAAAGTTTTGTGGTAATAATACAATTAGATAAGATTGGTTCTTCATTAAATATTCCCATCTATATCTGGGAGAATAACACTCACAAAATCCAAAGCAATAAAGAATTCTTTTTAATCGCAGTTTGCGTTGGCATCATGATTCTTGTTGCCTTATACGCCCTAATTGTTGGCATTTATCTGAGACAAAAAATTTACTTTGCATATCTGGCTCTGGTTATATCGGTGGCTTTGTTGCTCTTTACAAAAGAGGGATTAAGTTTTCAATTTATCTATCCGGATTTACCTGAGTTTAATGGATTCTTCAGAGTATGTATTGCATTAATAACAAATTTCAGTTTAATATTTTTTTCATTTCTGTTTCTCAAGATAAAAGTCCACAATCCAACTATATATCGGATACTTTTGGTAATAATGATGATTTACCTGACTCTGCTAATTTCAGTACCGTTTCTGTGGAGTTTCTTTTTTTCAATTAAACAGGTAATTATACAGTTCGTACTTGCATTAATTATAGCAGGTAATATGCTATGCATTGCAGCAGCTGTTATGTCATACCACAAGCAAGCTAAAATCTCCAGCTTTTATATACTTGCTTTTTTGGCATTAGTTATTTCGGGAATTATTGCCATACTAATTGATTTTGGGTGGCTTGAGTACTTGGCGTTTAATCCCATATTACTGGGTTCCTTATTAGAAATTATCGTTTTTTCTCTTGGACTTAGTTATATGATGAAACAAATCAATGATGAAAGAAATGATTTAGCTATCAAGATTGTAAAACAACAAAAAGAATCGCTGAGTAATTACCTGCAGGGTGTAGAAAAAGAAAGAGAGCGTATTGCAGGAGAACTTCACGATGATATTGGCAGTCGCCTGGGAAACCTCAGCAGATTATTGAGTGCTAAGCAACACCAGGATCTGGCTTACATGGGAAGTCAGATACAAAACTTAACACATGATGTAAGAAACCTGTCTCATCAATTAATGCCTCCGGCATCGCTTGCCAAAGGCTTGTCGCAAGCTGTAAGCAGCCTTGTGGCCGATATTCAAGCTGCAAATAGCATTACCATCAATCTGCAATTATTTGATGTGCCTGAAAATTTAAATGCGGAAATCAGCAAACAAACTTACCGCATCATTCAAGAGGCATTAAACAATATCATAAAGCACTCCAAAGCCACTGAAGTTGATATCCAGATTTTTGGACATGAAAATGAACTTGTGCTGACTATCGAGGATAATGGCGTGGGCTTTGATCTTGAAAATGTTAATAATGGCATTGGCCTTAACCAAATGAAAACCCGGGCCAGTTTAATAAATGCAAGCATCGATATTAATTCCAGTCCGGGTGAAGGTTCACAGTTACTTATTACTGTTCCATTTTAAACTTTTCTGTTTTTTACCGAGCTCCGGAAAATTAAAGGGGTATAACCGGAGCATAATCTTATAATTATGGTTATTTTTTATGGCTTGCCTGAGATGCCTTGGTCTCAAGATCTTCGCTAACTCTTTCTTTGTAGCGGTTTTCGCTTTCCTCTAATTTGCTTCTTTGCTCATCATTAAGAATTAAAGAAATAAGTCGAACATGCTCATCTCTTAATTTATCTTGCTCTTCACCAAATCTGGCATTGTCAACTATTACCTTAGAAGCATAATGTTTTCTATGGGCAATTTCAAGATTTATTTCATAAGCCTTTTGTCTTTGATCTTCCGAAAGATTAAAAAGACCAACCATCTTTTCGGTTTGGATTGCAGCAATTTCCTCTGGTATATACGCATCTCCTTTGTTGTTTACGTAAAGTAGTCCAAAGATTGAACTCACACAGAAGAGTAACACAAAGGTTACAATAGCTTTTTTATTTAAGATCTTACTCATAAGTTAATTAGTTTAAGTTTAGAATTTGTAATTCTTTTTTTTCGACTTTTATATTTTTAACTCCCAGCAATCCTTCACGTATTAATCGTTTAATTAAAACAACCTTACCGTCATCATCCATACAGTCTGGCAGTTCTGAAACAAGGAAGCTTCGAGTTGAATTCTGGCTGATAAAATTGATGGCTTCCAGCGTATAATCTGGCAGTACAATTTGATTTCCCATTAATTCAATTGTTACTTCATTGCCTTTGTGGTTAAACTTGAACATTATCTGATCATGCAAGAAAACTTCAGTATCGACATTGATTTGATCAAGCATCAAAATATTCTCAAAGGCATTCTTGATATTTGGTCTCTGATTTTTAATTAGCTCAGAAACAAAGACCTCCTTAGAAAACTGAAAATCCATTTGACTTTTCAATATATCTACCAAATTAGTCAGGTAGGCTAACCAACCTTCGGTTGAATTTTCATGCAATGGCAAATTTTTACGAAACTCAACATTTTCTTTAGATAGTCTCAAGGCTGATTCAATTAGTAAATCACACCAGGTATAACCTAATAAACCAGTAGTGATATGCATCGAAATTTCATCAGTAGCTTCAGCTTCGTGCATCAATCCTCTTGGAACATAGAGCATATCTCCCTTTTCCAGCAGCACTTCATGCACAACTTCACCGTGTTCAACTTTTCCGGTTTCAAATTCCTGGGTTTTTAGAGGTAATGCTATTGGCGTACTATAGAGCTTCCAAAGTTTTGATCCTTCTGTTTGAAGTATAAACACATCATGTGTGTCATAATGCACTTTAAAACCCTGGCTATTCTTAGGTGTAAGATAGATGTTGGTTTGAAACCGATGATTGAAATCTTTAGTTAAGAAATCAGTTAGTAAGCCCATACTTGGTAAATAATCATGAAGGGCAGAGAAAATAATGGTTGCCCCATCATTAAAATGCTTCATTACTTGATCAACTTTGATTTTATTACCGTTATAGGTATAGCTGTCGGGGCTTATCGTTGAATTTTTGGAATTTACTATTCTAACATCAGGAAATCTTAGTACCTGATTGTACATGAGATCACTTAAGCTTTTTAGATTTAATAGGTTGTTATAATAAAGCCTATCATTTCTTTTAATGTGTAAGTGCTTAGTTTCATAGTACTGTTGAAAGAAATCCCGTGGCTCAAGTGGATGCAAAACCCACTCAAAGGCTCTTTTTGAATTAAAAAACTCCATAAATCAAATTTTAGTCGGCAGTCCTTGTAACATCTCTGTCACTTGTGTCATACCTTCCAAAATCAAATGGATCAGAAAACGAACCGGTATCATACCGGCCAACATCTCTTGAGTCTGCAGCGCGGTCAGCTATGGTTGTCACATCATAAGCATCTGAACATGCTGACAAACCACCAACTGCAGGACCTGTTAAAGCTAAAGCGATTGCTACAGTACTTAAACCTTTTCTTGCAGTTGAACTTACTCTTTCAGAAAAATCTTGATCAATAGTGACCATGTCTGAGTCACTCAAAGTAGGCTTAATATTCTTCATAGATTTGGTTAATAACAACAGCAAATGTATCGATAGGATATATTGAGAGCAATACCTGATTTTGGGTATTTTAGTAAGAAAAATATTATGTATGTAAAAATTCTATTGCAGGATTTAATTTTCCCTGAGAACATTTAAAACCTTAACACAGATATTTAATTTGGAGGTGTTTATAATTATTTAGCAGGACAATAAGTACCAATTCAATTATAAAGACTTTTGTACTTACAACTACCAAAGTAATTTACTGTTGTAAAGTTTTGCCTAAAGCTTTACACAAACATTCTTCTGTTCGGTAAAGAATTTTAAAGCATCCCAGCCTCCTTCTCTACCTACGCCACTTTGCTTCATGCCTCCAAAAGGCGTGCGTAAATCGCGCAGCAACCAGCAGTTGATCCAGATAATACCACTCTTAACCGCAGCAGCAATA
>DAOLDI010000086.1:0-7645 GCA_035327445.1 Cyclobacteriaceae bacterium
CCTTCAGCAAGTAACATTCTTGATGTAGTTGCAAGCCGACTCGACTTCACATCATAACCCAATGCATTTGCAGGAATACTTGAGCCTTTTGGCTCTATTGCCAACCCTGCTATTCCTGTAGTGGAAGCAAGAGATATAAATCAATTGATTGACCTTGAACATAACTTCGAAGCCAACCTGAGTGCACCCAATGCAGCAATATCACCTACATCAATCAATTTTATTGAAGGTATTTTAAGTCTTGAAAATGTACAATACAACTCAGCCGGAGAAGGCACCATCCTGGTTACATCTAATGGTTTGAGCAGTGCTGCTCCATCAATTTCTTCAACTCGAGTTGATGTACTGCATGTTTCTGCTTCATTAGCTACCGGAGGCGTTACCACCTCAACTAATTTACCTGGTGGCGCATTAAGCAGGGTTATCTTTGGTTTTACATTTAATACGCCATACTCGATAAGCAATGAACCCTTACTGGAGAGATTTACCATCAACTTTAGTAATCCAATTACGGGTATATTCAATGATATCAGGATATTTGAATCAAAGATTACAAGTTACTCGGCAGCAAACGCAGTAAATGTGGTTAACCCGGCTATTGGCGCGCAACTAACCATTGGAGCTAATTTTATAACCGTTGACTTCAGTAATAATCCGCGCGATCTCAGCGACCCTGAAAATGCATCATTAAGTTACTTCCTGATGGTGAGTGTTTCAGATGCGGCAACATCAAACACACCTAGTATTACACCTCGACTTATTGATTTGGGATATACTGATCCTGATACCAACAATAATATCATCATCAGTAACGGAAGTTCTTTAGCCGACCTTTCTGGATTAACCTATAGTTTCGCTTCCATCTTCCCTCCTACTTTAGTTAGCTCAGAACCATTCAGCGGTCAATTGAATGTCGATCCAAACCAAACTGAAATTGCCTTGAGGTTTAGCGTACCAGTACTTTCTATGGATAGAAAAATAAGACTGCACGATAAAGATGCCGGCACCTTTGTTGAACTGGATGCTATAGATGGAATTACCGAAGTGATTAACCCAATTCGTTTTGCTATACCTCCGGGAACAATGGAGCCCGATAAAGTTTATTTTATAACCATTGCTCCTGGTAGTACATCAAATAATACAGGTATCAGAGATGATGCAGATAATTTATTCCCGGGTATTTCTTTCTCAGGAACACTGTTCTTTAAAACTGCTAATCCTAATCCTCCAATAATGTTAACGGCAACTACACCGGGAATAAGTAATCCTTCCATAAGCAATATTACTGTTTCGGGCGCTGTAATTAATGCCACATTCGATCAAAGAGGTAAAGCCTATTTCCTTGTATTGCCATCAGGCTCACCCGCACCCAGCAATGAACAAATTGCCGGAACACTTGCCTACCCGGGTTTTATAGACAGAGGTAGCTTTGATATCAATCAAACTAATCCTATTTCACAGTTTGGTGTGATCAATGCTGATCTTAGCACAAGCACCTCTTATAATGTATGGTTATATGCTGAAAACGATGCATTGCCTGCACCTATTCCAACACCCGCACCTTATGGTTCATTGGCAAATAATCATGTTGCCGGAACACCCGGACCAACATTTACATTCACCACACCAGCAACTGTAAGTACTAACATTACCCTTAATGTACCCAATGTAAACATCTGCTCTAACAGTATGCAGTTATTAAATGCCCCTATTATTATTTCAGAAGGTAATATGGGCAATTTCAATACCAATGGAAATGTAGTGACCTTTAACTTATTATTGCCTGCCGGATTTGAATTTGATATTTCACTAAGTGATGGTAAACCCGTTTACGGAGATTTGAAACTTTTCGGTGCTGACTTCAATGTAGCTCAACCCACTACTCCGCTCAGCTTTATAGGAAGCGGAATTTTACGTGTTCAATATGCCAATAATGGAAGCAGCAGCAGAGATCAGATTATCATCTCTGGTTTAAGAATAAGAGGTAATTCTTCAGCAGGTGGAAGTTTGGTAAGATTAGGTGGTGATGCCTTATCTGGCATAGCAGATCTTACTTCATTTTTAAACATCAGCTCATCAGATGCACAAGGTATTGTGTTTACGAACAGCTATACAGAATTCGTATTTCCCGGACAACCTGTAGTTACCTTTATTCCAGACAACTTTAATGCGCCCAATTTTAATGTGGAGTTAACCCCATTACCACCACCTGGCGATTATGGTGTAAGTACATTCAGCGGCCAGGGTATTAATATCAATATTCTTAACCTTTCAGCTGTTACGCTTGACCAACCTTTTAATATCACCGTTACACATACAGATAATAATGGTTGTGTATCTACAGCATTTGAACAATATACCGTGTACGATCATCGCACCGCGATACCTGATCTTGCTGTTTTGTATTGTGCAGTAAATGAAAACTTCCCTGCGGCAGCTAACCTTGGAACAAATCCACGACTGATCAGATATAACACCCGACCTACTTATTACCTCTTTGATTTGAAAACAGACATACCATTATCTGCTACAGCAAGTTCTCAGATCATGTTTGGAGACTTATGGAGAGATGTATTACAAAGTCTGGCCTATACGGTAGGCGGTCCGCAAGACGCACCCGATGATCCAAGCCAGGGCGCATTGCAATATTTTAATTATGAATGGGATGAAGCAATTATCTTGAACTTTAGTGATCCGGCAAATAACAGACCCACTCCATATCACTACTTCAGAGAAGTTTCTCCCCAAGGAAATGAATTTTTCAGAGGAGGCTCATTAGGCTTTGTTGAATTCTCAGGACGTTTCCAGAACATTGCAAACTCTGCTTTGCAGATTCCCCTTACTCAGAATGTAGAAATATTCATTCCTGCAGTACCCATTGTTGAAGTTGGTACTACCAACCTGGCTAATGCAAGCCTGAACAATAATGTGTTCTGTCAAAGCGGTGGCAATATTGCCATTAATGGATACCCTGCCGCTACCGCTGGTGTTTCAGTTGGTAAATTCAGGTTATATGATGCCGCAACTGATGTACTGATTACTGAAAACAACACCAACTACTTTATTGATAACGGCAATGGATCTGCCATTCTAAATCCTTCTCTGTTCCAAAATGCATATGCTGCAATTAGAATAGAGTACACTTATAAAGACAATAACTCTCCTTGCGAGAGCACTGGCAATTTCACCATTCAAATTGCTCCTAACCCGGTGGCAAACTTCGTAATGAGAAGTAACATTGATCCAGCCATTACACCATTCGAAACTTCTTATTGTGAAGATGAACCTATTGAATTCAGTGCAGAGACATCAAGTATTGCAATTGGAAGTATAACTTCTTACCAATGGGATTTTGGAGATGCCACTAATTCAACTTTTGCCAATCCTAATACCGTTTCAGGTACAATTGCAGATGGCTTCGACAGGGTAAATCATACTTACATTCAGTCTGCAGTTTACAATCCAAGTCTCAGGGTAAGCTCTGCACTAGGTTGTTCTTCTGTTGTGCAGGCCAATGAACTAAAAGTAGGTATTATACCCGATGCAGCATTTGAATTTGAAGGGGTCTCTGTTGCAGATGCTATCAGCTTCAGCAATCAAACCAATGTACCTGCAGGTGCGGTTGATGATGGAATTGCCGCATTGTTATGGACTTATGGTGATGGTAACAATGCCAGCATAACTAGTGCATTTAATGACCCTGTTACAAATAACTACGCAAGTGCAGGTCAATACATAGCCAATCTGGAAGTAACATCTATAATTGGCTGCCGCAGTACTGCAGGCAAACTTGTGATTGTACTTCCTAAGTTTACACCTGATGCCAACAATGCCTACCTAGAAGATTTTGAAAGCAACAACGGAGGATGGCAGCATAATACAACGCCTAATTCAGCAGCAGGAGGATCATCCTGGGCGCACGGCACAGTAAGTAAAACTACTATGCAATTGAATCCTGAAATCAATGGTACGCAAGTTTGGGCTACTGCACTTAGCGGTACCTATAATCCAAGAGAACGCTCTGCACTTTATTCGCCAAGCTTTGATATCAGCAACCTGAACAGACCTATGGTATCTTTCAACAGCTTTGTACATATGGATGTGAGTGATGGTGTAATTATTCAATACTCTGTTGATAATAAAAATGTGGCTGACCCGACTAAAGTTTGGCATGTACTGGGCAATCAAATTGGCGGAGGGGTAGATTGGTTTAATGAACAAGGTGTTGCCGCCAAACCGGGCGACCAGGTAACGCGTGATTTTGCCTGGACTGGCATACCAGGACTAGTGGCAGTAAATGGTACTTCAGCTATACGTTGGTTAGATTCAAAACATGCCATAACCAATGATCCTGAAGGAATTAAAGATGACATTATAGGTGCCAGCAATGTAGTATTCAGATTTGCATTAGCGGGTTCAAGAGATGAAATTACAAGAGATGGATTTGCCATTGATAATTTCAGAATTGGTAACCGTACGCGTACTGTATTGATTGAAAACTTTACCAATACCTCTCAGGCAAATAATACAGCAAATGAGGCAACTTATCTGCAAAACTTTGATACCGGCAGCAATGAAGTTGAACTGGTAAAAATCAATTATCACGTTAACTTCCCTGGTCCAGATCCTTTCAATCAAATGAATCCGAATGATCCGGGTGCACGTGCCTTGTATTACGGCATCAGCCAAACGCCAAGAGCACGTTTAGATGGTGAAACTGCTGAAACAAATGTCAATCCTTTATTCTCAGGTTGGGGAGCCTTAAGATTTAGTCAGCAAACTTTGCAAAGCGCAGAGGCCAATATCAGTCTTGAGGCTGTGAATAATGACGGACAATTACAAATTACAGTTCGTGTTATACCGGTAGTTGATTTACCTGCAGGTACTGTGATGCAATTGGCCATTTTAGAAGAGCAAATTAGTCTGAGTGATATAGGTATAAGCAATGTGCCTAGTGGCCAGACCGATTTTGAATATGTATTAAAGCGAATGTTGCCCAATGCGGCAGGAAGCAAATCTAATGTGGTATTACCTGCCAATGTTGAAGTGGTGTACGGTCCATTCAATTATAATCCCGGCAGCACTCAACTTGACCTGGTAGCTGTTGCCTTTTTGCAAAATGAAAGTTCACGCCAGGTTTACCAGGCAGAAATTCTGAAGGCCAACATCAACCAACTTGATTTGATTACCGGAGTTGAAAAAACCTTGATGGATAACAATAAACTTTCTTTCTACCCTAACCCGGCCAACAAAGTTTTAAATATTCAATTTGCCGAAGTACTGGCTGAGCCAGTAAGAATAAACCTGATGGATCAGATGGGTAAGATGCTGCAACAAAGCGGAATCGATGCAGGCGGAAGAGCCGTGCAACTTGATACTGAAAATTATGCTGCGGGATTATACTTCATACAACTTGAAAGTGCATCAGGCACTATTACCAGACAAAAGATAATCATTGTGCATTAACCATTGGCAATTCAAAAAACCCGGTGATCTTTACCGGGTTTTTTATATTATTTATACTGATGATTAAAGAAGGGAGCGAATACCAGGCACCAAAATTTTTGTTCAACAAGCACCTTGAAACTATTTACCCTGCCCTCTTCAGAAAAGTAGACTTAGCTGCCTACAAAAGAGAACGCATTGAACTTCAAGATCAGGATTTTCTTGACCTGGATTGGCTGGTTCAATCAAGTGAAAAGTTAGTTATACTTTGTCACGGACTGGAAGGTAACAGCACCCGGCATTATATAAAGGGTATGGCCAAAGTTTTTTATGAACATGATTACGATATACTTGCGCTCAACTATAGAGGCTGCAGCGGAGAATCCAATCGATTAAACAGGTTTTATAACAGCGGCTCAACTGAAGACCTTGATGAAGTGCTACAACATGTTTTGAAAACCCGCAGTTACAAGAAAATATTTCTCATCGGATTTAGCCTTGGCGGTAACCTTATACTGAAATTTTTAGGTGAAGGAAAATACAGCAGCGCCAAAAGGATACAGGGTGCAGTGGCTTTTTCTACCCCGGTAGATTTGTATAACAGTTGTCTAGAATTACTCAAAGCATCTAACAAGATGTACAATCAATACTTTTTAAGAAGCCTCAAAAAGAAGATCAGAGAAAAGGCTAGTCAAAACGGAAACCTTGACCTTAAAGGATTGAAACACATTAAAAGCCTGATTGACTTTGATGATTATTACACTGCCCCATTACATGGCTATCGAGATGCAAGGCATTATTACAGCGAATGCAATGCCCTTCAATTTCTTGAGCACATTCAAACACCCAGTTTGCTGGTAAACGCAATGAATGATCCCTTTCTGAGCGAGACTTGCTATCCAACGAAAGCATTTAAAAAGCATAGCTGGCTCACAATTGAAACACCTCAACAAGGCGGGCATGTTGGTTTTACTAAATTCAACCGAAATAACTTATTTTGGTCTGAAGAAAGAGCATTTAATTTTATAAATCTATTATGAGTACAAGGTACAGCTTAAGCTTAAGTCAAGAAAAACTCCAACAGCGATTTGGTGTGGATGTACCCGACTATTACAAACCTGTTTACAACGCAGCTCCTACGCAACTTTTACCTATTATCACGGCAGAACATCCGGAAGGTATTTCCATGTTTTACTGGGGTATTCCACCCGAACAGGCAAAAGATAAAGCAGTAAGCACACGCCTCTTGCATACCAAAGCTGAAGGATTTACCGAGAAAGCTTATTTAAAAAGAATGCTGAAAAAAAATCGCTGCATCATTCCGGCTGATGGTTATTATGAATGGAAAGCAAGTGGTAAAAAGAGCCGAATTCCCTACCGCGTCTGTCTGAATAATAAAGAAGCATTTTCATTTGCCGGTATTTGGGAAGAATATGAAACAGAAGAGGGTGATGTGCATACGTTTACCATCATCACTACTTTAGCCAATGCAAGTGTTGCAGAAATGAATGATCGCATGCCGGTTATTTTTGACAAGCAACAGGAAAAGGTTTGGCTTGATCCAAATACTTCAGAATCTGATCTTATAAATTTATTGAAGCCTATTGCTGCTGAAAAGCTGTTCAGCTATACAGTATCGCCTCGTGTAAACAACACTAAAAACAATGATGAGGCATTGTTGAAGCAGGCACCTGCTGCAGATCAGTTTGGCAATCTTAGTTTGTTTGATTAATGCTTGTCAGAAGCCATCATCCTCTTCTTCATCTTTGAGAGGAGTATCTTCTTCTGCAGCTTTTGGAACGGCCACTGGCTTATTATCCCTGGCTCTTTGGCGTGGAGCTTTTTCCTTTTCTGATTTATCTTTTTTCAAAAATCCAAAGAGTCCTTTTCGGGCAGCTTTCTCTTCAGCTTTTTTAGCCTCTGCCGCTTCTTGTGCAGCAATACGGGTATCAGGTAAAACAATTTCTTTTCGCAGGTACCACATGTAATTATCCTGATCTACATTGTATTTAATACTGTCTACACGATACTCTCGTTTGATAGGATCATACTTTAAGATATGATGTTCCTTATCAACACTTATCATATAAATCTCTGGTGTGCTCTTGGCAGATGCTTCCATCACCGGACTCGAATCCGGAATGTAGGTACTGTCTATAACAGTGCGTGCTGCCTTGTCAAGATCAGCTGCTATGCTACG
>DAOLDI010000087.1:0-7640 GCA_035327445.1 Cyclobacteriaceae bacterium
CAGTTAAAGTTCTTTGGACTTCATCAAGTTTAAATCTCAGTCTCTTCTGTTCATCCAGAAATGGTCTTTTTGTTTCGAAGTTTAAGTTAAACTCTATACTACCCCGCTTTTCGGGCTGTAAATACAAAGCAGCTTCATTGCCTTCTTTAACAAGGCGGTATGAAATATCATTTTGTCTCTTCCAGATACCATCTAGTTTAAGATTATCTACATTATTGGTAATGATCTCAATCTTCTTACTCTCACCTACATATAAATCATCTGAACCTGCATAAAAGGTTGCCTTAGTTTCAGTATAGGGAAACAAAGGAATTTCATGCCTGCTCTTGGTATGTTTACTGCTATCTGCAATTTCAAAAGTCAGATTTAAAAAATCAGTATCTGATAAAGCCTTGAATCTTATCTTAAAACGATAGTATGCATCATTAACCCATTGTATACTATCAATCACATCAAAATCTCCATTGGCCAGCAAAGTAATTTTTCGGGCTTCATTGCGGTTCATGTACAGCTCTGCCCGCAGCACCTGCTCATTAGAGAAGTACTCAAATGCCAGATGTTGCTTCCTGTTATAGGTGATCAAATCATTTTGCGTATCAAAAACAAGGGTATCTATATAGAGTGTTAACCTCTGAAATTCTGGGAAGGGTCTGAAATTTTGCTGAGCTGAGAGTTGCAAAAAACTCAAAACAAGTATTACTGATAGTACACAACATCTGAATATTTGCTGCATGGGAATTAAAAATCTTCTGAAAAATAGATTCAACGATTTACAAATAAATACCAAAAGGCTAAAATTAGTTTGCAGTTTAAATGGATTAATGGCGAAATATTTCGTTTAACACTAATTATTGAAATGATATAGAAACACCAGCAATGCAGTAAATGCCGGTTTAGGGTTGTCTTTGATTTCCAGTTTTACCTCTACTTCAAATTTGGTTACGCCCCTTAAATTAATAATAGAATAGAGTTTTGCGTGTAATCTTACCTCGCTGTTCACAATTACAGGTTGATTAAACCTTAAATCTTTTATGCCATAATTTACCATCATTTTGATGTTGTTGAAAGTGGCAATCTGTTCCCAGAGATGAGGCACAAGTGAAAGTGTTAAATATCCGTGTGCTATGGTATTACCAAAAGTCCCTTCCTTTCTTGCTCTTTCCGGATCTGTATGAATCCATTGATGATCAAGGGTAGCATCTGCGAATAAATTAATCTGTTCTTGTGTAATCTGATGATAACCTGAAGTACCCAACTCTTTACCCAGGTAAGAGGCAAATTCATCGTAACTCGAAATTACTAATTTTCCCATGCTTATTATTTTACAAATACAAATTACTTTTTAAGATCAAAGAACTCTTTTACCCTGGCTACCATTTGGTTGCGTGTCATTTTATCGGCATTTTCTACTTTTGATACCCTACCCATAAATGTCTTCTTTTCCTGCAATAAATTCAGAAACTCAATTTTAGCATTTGTGGGACCAAAAAGATAAACCTCCTCTAAATTTTTGATTGACTTTTCTATCTCTTTGAAATACTTGGCCTTTTCAAGCATTTTTTTGTTCTGCTTATTATCCTCATTATTTGAAAAGGCATCTGCCCGAAAGCGGGTGTTGGTACTCCCCTTGCCTTCTTCCCTGCTTAATCTTTTATAGGAAGATTCTATCGTGGTAATCACAGCTTCGGTTCCTCTAAATGTGATCAAATGGGCTTTGGATTGATCCATCCAAATTCCAGCTATATTTTTTAACATACTATTTGTATTTAGGTGATTAGCCCGAATTTATCTAAATATTTTGTTGTTTACCATGACAAAATCGCAATATGGTGTATGATTTTGATCAGTTGAGTAAGTTTACATTAGATTAAATCATGGACTTAAAATTTGTCCTTTACATCCTCATCTTTTCAGTCGCGCTAAGTCAAAGCCTGGCTCAGGGAAAATATGCAACAGAAGATGAACGCTGGTTTGAGCGTGCGTCTGATTATTACGATCAGGAAGATTTTGTCAATGCTTTACCGGCCATCAATAAGTCAATTGAACTGAATCCATATAATTATGAGGCATTTCTTTTACGGGGCAGAATTCATGAGGCACAAAAGCAATATAATAAAGCCGTATTTGACTATACCTTATTCATCGAAAAAGCTAAAGAAGAAGAAGCAGACATTCAAGAGGCTCTATTTTCTCGCGCACAACTATTCTTTCATATTGGCCGATACGCAGATGCCTTACATGATTTTAAAGCCCTGCTTAAAACAAAATCAGGTAGTACCAATGTGATTCTTTACAGGCATAGTCAATTTGAACCGGGCATTGACCGTATCATGTCTGCCGCTTCAGCATTGAAGGATTATTATTTTTATCATATTGACAGAACTTACCTGGCACTCAATAATCCGGCAGATGCTTTGCTGTATTTTGATTCTGCCATTTACCTGAATACAAAGGATGCCGATTATTATTACTACCGTGGGTACACACAGCAACTCCAAACAAATATCCATAAGGCAAAGGAAAATTACAGTAAATGTTTATCGCTTCAATCCACACATCCACTGGCTCTATCAAGAATGTCTGAGCTTGGAGATGATCTCGATAAATTGAGTATTCTTAATCTTAACATTGAATCAAACCCGGGCTTTCCTTATGCTTACATTGAGCGGGCAAGTATCTATATGACTCAAAATGAATGGAGAAAAGCGCTTGATGACTACAATAAAGCCATAGAACTTTCGCCATATGATAGTGATTACTACGTGTATAGAGCTTATGCAAAAGAAAAAGTTGGTTATACACAAGAGGCCCTTGCGGATTACGATCAATCACTGGTACTTGATGCAAGTAATGCTACAACTTATCTGCACTTAGGTAACTACTATAATAAGCTTAAGAAATATGAGCTGGCAATTGAGTACTATTCAACTTCATTAGTTTACAATCCAGAACAGGTGTTGCCATATTACAACCGGGCCATTGCCTTCTATTATGCAAAACAGTATAGCCAGGCCTGTGCAGATATTCAAAGAGCAAAGGCTTTAAATTATCAAGTTGATAAAAACATGGAAGAAAAGATGTGCAAAAGCAAACCTTAAAACTATCAGTTCATACTGTTGAACTTTTCATCTAATTCTTTTTGCTTCATACCCCGGATAATGCTATCCATTCTTTTTTCCATCTCCTCGAATTTTGTCTCAATTCTTTCATCAATGGCATCGGCAAGGTCTTCACCTTTTTTCAGCATTTTTTTTCTTGTTTGCTTGCCTTTTTCTGGCGCAAAAATCACCCCTAAAATGGTACCTGCAGCAAATCCGGCTGCAATACCCAATAATGCTCTGCTCGTTTTCATAATTAGAGTTGTTTAGTATTAATCGTTGTTTCTCTTTTTCCCTTGTTTTTTAAAATACCTTCTTAAAAGAAAGTTATGTTGTAAGGCTTCCATATTTTCATTAAAGCTGGCACTACCTTTTTCAATATTTTCTAATGTGCGTAAGAGGTTTTCTGCTAATTGCTGATCATTCAGTAAAGTACCAAGCGCCCCTTCTCCATTATTTATGCCCTGCATAATTTCTTCCAGGTTTTTAGTAATGTTGCCAGCTTGTTTGCTTACCTCATTCAATTGTTCAATACTATTGGCTATTTGTTGAGGTGCATTTTCATCGCTTATCAAATAACCCGTAAGACCTTTCCCCTCTTTAGCTTCTTCAATTAATTCATTTAAGCTTATGGATATTTGTACAGAATTTGATGTTACAATATGAATGTTTTCAATAGCAGCTTTTACATTATTGGCTACTTCAGGATCAGTGCTTAAGCTCCATAATGTATTGCTGTTAATTACCTTTTCAGTAATTTTCATTATATCACTGGTAATCACCTGAAGATTTTTATTTGTCTGCTCTAATGTTCGTATCATTTCATCTGTTTCTACCGCCTGTTTGCTTATCAGAATATCCCCTTCTTCAATTATATCCGCCATTCCTGAAACAGGCATGATGTTTACCAGCTTATTGCCCATCAAACCATCCGTTCCTACAGAAGCCACAGCGTTTTTACGAATATAAGGTCGGGCATTTTTCTGAATACTCATGATTACATTAATTACACTATCATTAAGAATCTCAACGCTTTTCACAGTACCTACATTGATACCAGAAAATCTTACATTATTTCCAGCCATTAAACCCTGTACATTGCTGAAGCTTGCGCTTATTGTTGTTGTAGTTCCGAAAATATTCCTGTTTTTACCTATGAGGTACAAAGAACCCACCATGAAAAACAGACCGATGATTACAAAGAGTCCGAGTTTTATATTATCAATTGCGTTGCGATTCATTGTCTTTATTTTTTAATCAAAAAATTCTTTTACTCTTTCATCTGGTGATTTTTTTAAAACATTTACATCATCTACCATATAGCAGGTGCCATCTATCAACATGACTACCCGGTTAGATGCGCGGCTAACACAATACATATCATGCGATATGATAATGGATGATGTTTTATATTTCTTTTGCATCTCCATCATCAACTCAATAATTTCTTTTGCTGTAATCGGATCAAGTCCGGTGGTTGGTTCATCATACAAAATTATCTCCGGATTTAGTATCAATGTTCTGGCCAGGGCAATACGTTTACGCATGCCACCTGATAATTCTGATGGCATCATATCAACAGTGTGGGCCAAGCCTACATTCTCCAAAACTTCACGTACCATATTATCTACCGTTTTCTGATCCAGTTCTTTCTTGCGTTTGTGTCTTCTTAATGGGAACTCCAGGTTTTCTCGCACCGTCATGGAGTCATATAAGGCATTGCTTTGAAACAGAAATCCAATTCTGGCTCTCATTTGGTCAAGCACTTCTTGCGACATTTCTTCTACCTTTTTACCGAAGACTTCAATACTTCCAGCATCTTGCCGCAACAGACCGATGATGCATTTTATCAAGACAGATTTTCCTGAACCAGATTTACCAAGTACAACAAGATTCTCTCCTTTGTATAAGTCAATATTAAAACCCCTTAGAACATGATTATCGCCAAAAGATTTCTTAAGATCACTTATGCGGATGACTACTTCCCTATTTTCTTTTGTATCAATCATGGTTTATGTATATCCAAGTAAGTCTGTAATCTGAACAACTATAAGATCGATAATAAATACCAGTAGTGAGGAAACCACAACTGCAGAATTGGCTGAACGGCCAACACCTTCAGTTCCCTTTTTGGAATTGTAGCCTTTATAGCATCCAATAATTCCAATAGCGAAACCAAAGAATACTGTTTTAATGATTGAAGGTAATATTTCATTGTAGTCAAGCACATTAAAAACTTGCTGCCAATACAACTGCCAGCTAACTACACCTTGAATATTTACACCCAGGTAAGAACCATATAGAGCAATGGCATTGGCCCAAATAGCAAGTGCAGGTAACATTAAAGTTGTGTCTAGCACTCTGGTTACAACCAGAAATTTAAAGGGGTTGGTGCCGGAAACTTCCATAGCATCAATTTGCTCAGTTACCTTCATAGAACCTAACTCTGCACCAATGCTGGAGCCAATTTTACCAGCTGCAATTAATGCTGTAATTACGGGTGCAATTTCTCTGATCAGCGAAACTGAAACCATGGCTGGCAGGTATGATTCTGCACCAAATTCAACCAGGGTTGGCCTGGATTGAATGGTAATTACCAGGCCCATGATAAAAGCTGTTATTCCTACTAAAGGAAGTGATTTATAACCCACATAAAAACACTGCCGAATTAACTCCTCCCATTCATACCTGGGTTTGAATCCTTCTTTGAAAAAACGGCCTGTAAAGCGGGCAATATCACCGGCTTCCTCTAAAAATTTTATTAATGATTTAGGGTATCTCATAAACCCAATTTGATTAACTCAAAAGTTTGAAGAATTAGCCCCATTTCATATGATGCATATCAAGCTTAAGTCTGACTTTGATCATGAGTAAAGTTTGTATGTATCTGGGCAATTTTGGAACTAATTCATGGTGGATATTGTCATTGAGCGGAATATCATTTTTATGCAGCAATTATTAACTAAGGCATTTTTAGCCTTAGCAGCAGCAGTTTTTGTCCTCCTTACAGCCTTTACAGTTTATAGCCCGGCTTATGTTTTTGTTCCGGATGAAGAGCTGGAATTAAGCTTGTATGAAAGCACGGATTTTGGTGAAGCTGAAATACCCAATAAAGAAATTTTTGAGCGAGTCCTTAGCGCTTATGAGCAATTAAACAATCAGAAAGACATTAAGCCCACTATCACTATAATCGATTTTACCAAGGCCTCAACTGAAAAGCGCCTTTGGACCATTGATTTGAAAAACCAGAAACTATTGTACCATACCTGGGTGGTACACGGCCAAAATACCGGTGATAATTATGCACATAAGTTCTCTAACAGGCATGGCTCTCACCAGAGCAGTCTAGGCTTTTATATTACAGGTAAAACTTATGTGGGTAAGCACGGACTTTCTTTGAAACTACATGGCTTAGAACCCGGCATTAACGACCAGGCTGAAGCGCGTGCCGTTGTTATGCATGGGGCTGATTATGTAAGTGAGCGTTTCATAAAAAGAGTTGGCAGATTAGGTCGCAGTCATGGTTGCCCTGCCATACCTATGGAACTTCACCGGGAACTTATTCAAACATTAGCTGATGGTACTTTATTATTCATCTACTATCCGGATACAAATTACCTCGCCAATTCTAGCTTCGACTTGGGTGTTTAATACTAGCTTATTGAAGAGGCATTATTAAGGCTTTCCAAAGCACTTCATCGTATTCGTAAATATCAGGCCTGATATGTAACTCGCCCTGCTTGATAAAAGCGGTGAAATACAATAAATGAATAGGCATTGTTTGTCTGAGTAAAATGGTTTGTGTTTCGCCTGAAGAAATACCTTTGTTTAGTCGTTCTGTATCTTTCACAAGGTATTCAGCAAAGGCAAATGGATGCTCAATGCGAATGCAACCGGAACTTAATGCCCGGTTAGCCTCTTTAAACAAAGCCCTGTAATTGGTATCGTGTAAAAAAACCGTATAGTTATTGGGGAAACTGAATTTAATTAGGCCTAATGAATTATAAAAGCCAGGGTCTTGGCGGATGACAAAAGGGAAATTTCTTTCAGTATAAGTTGCCCAAGGTAAAGTTGTAGGTTCAATTTCATTTCCCGCCCTGTCGAATACCCTAAGTCGGTTTCTGCTCAGGTAATTGATGTTACTTCTTACAGCGGGTAAGACATCTTCTCTTAGAATTGTTGGAGGTACCGTCCATGTTGGTTTGAGCGTAATGTATTTGATGTTGCTGCTCAATACCGGAGTTTTCCTTTCGGGCCGGCCTACAATAGTTCTCATTTCCATTACGAGAGAATCTTTAGCCATAACATACAAGCTAAAGTCAGGTATATTGATTACACAATGTGTTTCGCCCAAGGTCTCAGGCAACCAACGATACCTTTCCATATTCAGTCGAATCAACCTGATATAATCATCAGCAGATAAATTTAGCACTGCAATTGTTCGTTTACCAATTACACCATCTGCTGCAAGACCGTGTTGTTCCTGAAATTTTTTTACAGCATTCAACAAGGCAGAATCATAGAAGGTACTTTCCATTGCAG
>DAOLDI010000088.1:0-7537 GCA_035327445.1 Cyclobacteriaceae bacterium
AGCGCATTAGCAGCATTCTTAGGTGGCTTAGCAAGCAACTATAATTCTAATCTGATTCTCGAAAAGCCAGAGCGCAATGATCTTGTCATGCTGGCTGAGGCTGACGAATTTGATCGTTCATTCCTGAGGTTAAAACCAGATATTGCAGTGGTTACTTCTGCTGATGCTGATCATTTGGATATATATGGCGATCATCAAAGTCTTACTGCATCTTTCAGAGATTTTGTAAAAAATATAAAGCCAGGAGGCAAGTTAATTATACATGATTCAATTAGTTATCTTGCAAATGAGGCCAAGCACCTTAATATTTTTACATATGGTATAAACCGGGGGCAATTTTTTGCCTGCAACCCAATGGCCAAAGGAGGTTTCTTTGAGTTCGATCTGCAACTCGATAAAAGTTCAGCAATCCGATTCAAGGCAGGCGTTCCCGGTTTTCATAATATAGAAAATGCCATTGCTGCAATTTTGGTAGCAAGAGAGTTGGGCATAGTGGAGGATGTGATCAAAAAATCTATTGAAAGTTTTAAAGGCGTAAAACGCAGGTTTGAATTCATTATTGATGCTGAAGATCTTGTGTTTATCGATGATTACGCGCATCACCCGGTTGAGATAACTGCTTTATTAACTTCCATCAGGGCCATGTATCCTGAGAGAAAGCTTACCGTTATTTTCCAGCCTCATCTGTTTAGCCGCACCCGCGATTTTGCTGTTGAGTTTTCAAGAAGTCTGAGCATCGCTGATCAGGTTATTCTACTTGATATCTACCCTGCACGTGAATTGCCCATAGTTGGTGTAAGTGCTGCTATGCTGTTAGATGAGATAAATACTGAATATAAAGTACAATGCAATAAAGATGAATTGCTTACTGTACTTGAAGACATTGATATTGAAGTGTTAGCCACAGTGGGTGCTGGTGATATTGATTTAATGGTAGAACCTATCAAACAATTTTTAAATCAGAAGTATGCGGCTTAACCTAAACATAGCGAGAGAGATAAAAATTGCAATAGCACTTGTGTTGTTATTCGTTTTGATAAGCTTCAGCGAATCTCAGAATAAGGATGTTGTTTGTAAGCACATCATTGTGAAGCTCGAGAATACCAATGAGAATCATTTTCTGGATGAGAAAGATATCATTCATTTATTAAGTAAGGAAAATGAAGCATTAATAGGTGCATCCTTATCGAAAATAAGTTTAAGAGAGCTTGAGCGAAGATTAAGCGCTGACAAGACCATAAGGAATTCAGAAATCTTTGCTGACCTTAAAGGAAACCTGGCCGTAAAAGTTGAGTTAAGAAGACCTATCGCGAGAATATTAAATAATGAAGGACCTGATGCCTATATCACAGAAGATGGTGCCATTATGCCTGTATCAGATAAGTTCACTTCCAGGGTCATACTGATAAGTGGAGCATATACCAGGCAACTTTTGAAGCAAGAAAATTTGAATAAGGAAGCTGAGGGTAAGCAATTGATGGAATTGCTGAAGTACATCAATCGGGATAAATTCTGGAAAGCTCAGATTGCTCAACTTGATATCAACAGGCAATTTGATGTTACCATGTTTCCGCAAGTATCAAAGCAAACAGTAATGTTTGGAGTTCCCGAAAATATTGAAGAGAAGTTTACAAAACTGAGAGTTTTTTATAAAGAAATATTGCCTGCAAGTGGATGGAATAAATATGAAAAAGTAAACCTGAAATATTTGAACCAGATAGTTGCAGAATAGAAATGAAAACAACCACTATAAATATTTAGTAACATGGAAAAAGACAAAATTGTAGTTGGCCTCGACATAGGAACAACCAAGATCTGCGCCATTGTTGGCCGTAAAAATGAATTTGGAAAACTTGAAGTACTCGGTTTAGGTAAGGCTGAATCAGAAGGAGTAATTCGGGGAATCGTAACCAATATTGATAAAACGGTACATGCTATCGAAAAGGCAGTAACTGAAGCCAGCGATCAGTCTGGCATTGATATCAAAGTAGTTAATGTTGGTATTGCGGGTCAGCATATACGCAGTGCCATACATCATGGCAGTATCACACGTGGCACCAAAGACGGTGAAATTTCTATTGATGATGTTAATCGCTTAACAGAGGATATGTACAGAATAGTAATTCCTCCGGGAAGCGATATCATTCATGTGATGCCACAAGATTATATTGTTGACTATGAAGATGGCATTAAAGATCCTGTTGGTATGTCGGGGGTTAAACTTGAAGCTGATTTCCACATCATAACAGCGCAGACAAATGCTATCAATAACATTAATAAATGTGTACGCAGAGCTGGGCTTGAAATTGACGAATTGATATTGGAGCCTTTGGCTTCAAGTTTGGCAGTATTAAGTGAAGACGAAAAAGAAGCCGGTGTTTGTTTAATCGATATTGGCGGTGGTACAACTGATATTGCTATTTTTCATGATAGCATCATCAGGCATACTGCCGTAATTCCTTTTGGCGGAAATATCATTACCAATGATATCAAACAGGGCTTAATGGTTATGCCTTACCAGGCAGAGCAGCTTAAAACCAAATTTGGTACTGCCATAGCAGAAGAAGCAAGCCCGAATGAAATTGTGTCAATTCCTGGCATACGCAATCGTGCGCCCAAAGAAATTTCTATCAAAAATTTATCAGGCATAATTCAAGCACGCATGGAAGAGATTATTGAGTTGGCGCATGCTGAAATTATTACATCCGGATATGAAAATAAACTGGCAGGTGGAATTGTAATTACTGGCGGAGGCTCTCAATTAAAATCATTGAAACAGCTTGTTGAATACATGACGGGTATGGATACAAGGGTAGGCTATCCGAATGAACACCTTGGAAAATCTAAAATTGAAGTAGTAAAAAGCCCTATGTATGCAACAGGTTTAGGATTAGTACTGGCAGGTTTTCATGCATTAGACAATAGAGAAGAACGTTACAGAGAGGCAAAAGAAAATGTTAAAGTGCCCAAAGAGCGCGCAAATTTTGCCGGCAAAGATTTTTTTTCAACTATTTTAAAAAGAACAAAGGGACTGCTCATTGATGATTTGGAAGGAAAAAATGAATACTAAATTATTTGAACAGGCATACAATCAGAATAATCAATAACCCCATATAACCATGTTTGACAAAAGCACTTACAAATTTGAAATACCCAAGCAACACAAATCGATTATCAAGGTAATCGGTGTGGGTGGAGGTGGCAGCAACGCTGTTAACCACATGTTCTACCAGGGTATTAAAGATGTTGAGTTTGTAGTTTGTAACACAGACCAACAGGCGCTCAACAGCAGTCCTGTTCCGTATAAATTGCAAATCGGAGCTAACCTGACAGAAGGCCTGGGTTGTGGTGCCAACCCCGAAGTTGGCAAAAATGCAGCTATTGAAAGTCGTGACCTTATCCGTGAAATGTTGGATGACGGAACCAAGATGGTTTTCATTACAGCAGGTATGGGCGGAGGTACAGGAACTGGTGCTGCACCGGTAATAGCCAAGATTGCCAGGGATATGGAAATACTTACGGTGGGTATTATCACCATGCCATTTCAATGGGAAGGCAAGCGTAAGTTTCAGCAAGCCATGCATGGCGTTGAAACCTTAAGACAGAATTGTGATACGGTGCTGGTTATCCTTAACGATAAACTTCGTGAAGTTTATGGTAACCTGGGTATTGCCAAAGCATTTGCTGAAGCAGATAATGTGCTAACTACAGCAGCTAAAGGTATTGCAGAAATTATTACACTGGCAGGTTATGTAAACGTTGACTTCCAGGATGTACGTACAGTTATGCTCGAAGCCGGTGCAGCAGTGATGGGGTCTGCTGAAACGCGTGGAGAAAATCGTGCGCGCAAAGCTGCAGAAGAAGCGCTTGCTTCACCTCTGCTGGATAACAGGGATATTATGGGTGCAAAGAAAATCTTGTTGTCAATTATATCTGGTGTAGAAGCTGAGCTTTCTATGGATGAATTGAGTGAGATAACTGAATTTATTCAGGAACAAGCTGGAGATGATGCTGAAGTAATATTCGGTCATGGTTTAGATGCTGATCTGGGAGACAGGATAAGGGTAACGGTAATTGCTACCGGATTTAATGCTGAAGGCAGACAACTTGCTAAATCAAAGCAAACTGAGCGAAAAGTACATGATCTGGATAGTTCTCAAATAAGCATCTTTGATTTGGAGAGTAACCCGATTATGGATACCTCAATGGAGCCAGTGCTGAAATCAGGAGGCGATAGTAAACCGGTAATTAAAGAAGAAGAGGAAGAGAAACCTGTACAAATTCCTTTGGCTGCAGAACAACCCAGAACATACGAATTTGATCTTTCCAATCACCCAAGAGTTGAGCCTGCTAACGAGATGGAAGATTCAGATGATGAGATGGAACATGCAGAAGATGACGATTTCAGTATCAGCAGGAATGATGAAATGATAAATCAGGAAGGAATGGTAGAACCCAGCACAACCAAACAGCGACTGGAGCAACAAGCCAAAGAAAGAAGAGAGAAGCTAAAGAAAAATAAAGGCGTTGAACTATCGCAGAATGATTATAAGGAACGTTGGGAGGTACCGGCCTTTGTAAGAAAAGGAACTAAGGTTGATCACCAGGTGCCACATTCATCAGAGCCTTTTATTTCTAAGTTCAATTTAAATGATGACAACATGTTGTTGGGTAATAATAAGTACCTGCACGACAATGTTGATTAAAATACTGGCATCTGTGTATGTCTGGTCTTTACTCCATTAAGTAGTGGTTGTTGGTTGTAAATATTTTTAGCCGGTACCGGATGCCACCTTCTCAAAGCCTCGCAAAATGCGGGGCTTTTTTTGGCCCTAATCATGCCTTATCAATAAAAAAATGGGAGGTATTATGAAAGGCTTAAGCATTATAATCTTATTGGCATTGCTTGTTTTACCTTCGTGTGAGTTTTATTATTATGATACTCACACAGACCCAAGAGACAGGGTAACAGGTGTATATTTTGTACATGAGTATAGCCAAACATTCAATGCAACATTGCAATATGAAATGCGCTTATTGAAATCTACGAATCGTGAAAGGGTCTTAATTGAAAATTTTTACGATGCCGGAATTACGGTAAGTGCCATTTTTCAAAATGGTAAGCTCACCATACCAAGGCAAAAGAGAGATGGCTTTGAAATTGAAGGTACCGGAACAGTATGGGGAAACAGAATTGATTTCACTTTTAGCGCAAGAGACACTTATCAGCGAAATAAACCAACTGATTTTTGCACGGCCGAAGCATGGAGGTCTTATTGATGAGTTCAGGCATTAACTTTTTGCATCAGGTATTTTTTGGGTGTAATGCCAAACTTTTTTCTGAAGGCAGCAATAAAATGACTGGGATTGGTATAACCTATCTGGTAGGCCACTTCATTCACTTTAAATTTTCCTGAGTCAAGTAAAATTCTGGCATGTTCAATTTTATGATCAATGAGGTAGCCAAAAACCGTGTTGCCATAAATTTCTTTAAAGCCTACCTTCAGCTGAAATTCATTAAGACCATGTATGCGCGCCAGTTCTTTTAAGCCTGGTGTGTTGTCCATGTGCTGTAAAATAAAATCTTTTACATTTTTGATCTTTCGCACGGTCTCTTCATCATTCAGAAAGGGGCAACTTGCCGTATCTGGTTTTCTTTCAGAGAAATAAAGACTCAAAATTTCATATACCTTACCCTGATAAAATAAATGGAGCGCATTTTCGCTTAGTTGTATATTGAACAGTTGGTTAAGCACCAGTATAAGCCCACCCGGAATTTCTCTTTCATCATAAAAGGCCCTGTTCGCGCTTTCGTCTTTTAGAAAAGGCAGACTCTCGTGGGTAAACAAAAGGTGTAATTTTTCAAGTGAAATTTGAAGCAGCACCATTTTAGTTTTTGGAACAATTGCTAAAGTGAAATTGAGGTCTTGTTCAGGATTGTAGAAAAAGTAATTCTTTGCTTTTTGTATTTCGCGGCTGTAATGCGGGCTAAATTCAAACCTGGCACTGCCCTCTATACAGAAATAGAAGTGTATTAGCTTTTTATTGATTTGGCTGCTAATGCGCTTTGGCTCATCTTCTGAATTATACAGAGTACTGAGTTTGATATCGGCATCTGTAAATAAAATATCAGCTATACTTTTATTGGTATTTTCTGTAGCCATAAGTTTTGGTATTTTCTGTAAAGTAACTCAAAATACCTTTAAAATTTTTAAAAAATAAGGCAGAATTTGATAAAATGCTCCTACACGCATTTAGAAGCCCTTATGAAACATATTTTACTTTTACGGGTATTATTTACCGGGTCAAAGGTCTCCTGAGTTCAGCAGTTTTAATGCTTTTTCAAGGTCGGCTGGCGTATCAATACCTATGCTCTCAACTTTGGTTTCGTTCACTTTGATTTTGAAACCATGTTCTATCCAACGTAACTGTTCAAGTGATTCAGCCTTTTCAAGTGGGGTAGGAGATAGCTTGGTAATTTCTTCGAGGATGTCACATCGATAAGCATACATGCCGATGTGCTTGTAATACTTATGATTATTCAGCCACTCGTTTTGCTCAAGCCCGCGTGCGTATGGAATGGCAGAGCGACTGAAATAAATGGCCTCCTGCTGCTTATCAAAAATTACTTTAACAATGTTTGGGTTTATAAGCTCTTCAGTATTACCGATTTGTTTGATGAGGGTAGCCAATTGAATTTTTCCATTTAGTAAATAACCCAGCGTATCAATTTGCTTGGGGGATATGAATGGCTCATCGCCCTGTATGTTAATTACATAATCGAATTTTTCTTTTTGAAGTTTTACAACTTCCATACAGCGTTCGGTTCCGCTTTTATGTTCTGTGCTGGTCATGCAAACTTCGCCACCAAAACTTTTCACTTCATTGGCAATTAATTCATGATCGGTAGCAACAACAATTTTGCTTATCGATTGAGATTTCTGTACCTGCTCATAAACACGCCTCACCATGGTTTTGCCTCCAATGTCAACAAGTGCTTTAGCATGAAAGCGTGTTGAAGCATAGCGTGCCGGTATAATGCCGAGTATTCTCATTTTTGAATTTTCATTTATACACCTTTAACTCTTAAGCTCGTGCCCTCATCATCTAATACCTCAATTTCCTGGCCTTTATTGATGTAATCGCCCCTGGTAAATGCATCATAAATTTGTCCGTCAATCAGTACTTTACCACTGGGTCGTAAAACTGTAAAGGCTGTTCCTTTTTTACCAGTCATACTTTCGTTCACAAAACGACCGGTGTAACCTGCTGCTTTATCCTGTGTTTCAGTAAGCGCCACCCGTTGAAAAAGATTTGATTTTGTAAAGCGCACACCAACAAAGAATAAAAATAATATACTGCCAATAACACCCGAAAGTGTTGTAGCTACAGCAACAAAAATATCGGCAGAAGGTACCAGGTCAAAGTCAAAGAAATCATTGGCAACCATCATCAATGATAACGATCCAACCACACAGATAATGCCCAGTATACCTGCTATGCCAAAGCCGGGAATTACAAAGGCTTCTACCAGCAA
>DAOLDI010000089.1:0-7492 GCA_035327445.1 Cyclobacteriaceae bacterium
ACCGGAACAGTAAACAACTGAAAATACCTGTTGGTAAATACCGCACGTTGCGAAGCAAACAAAACGCTCTTGCCATCGGGTGTAAAATCCCGAACAAAGTCAGGCCCCGGATGCCAGGTAAGGCGTTTAGGCACACCACCTTCAACCGGCACCACAAAAACATCAGTGTTGCCATCATACTGTGCACTGAAGGCAATGAGTTTGCCATCTGGTGAAAATACAGGATTGGATTCGATGCCCTCACTCACTGTAAGTCTTCTGGGCTGTGAACCATCGCGGTTAGCCACCCACAAATCTTCTGCATATATAAAGGCAATATGATTTGCACTAAGGGCCGGCTGATTGAGCATGCGCGTATCAACAGGGTCAATGGCTAAAGCATTTACTGAGTTGATCAGTATTAATAATACAATCGAAAAGATTTTCTGAATTAATTTCATAACAAAGAGTTTATAAATATCAACTAATACATCAACCTAAAGATTTTCCGGCTCTTTCAAGCAAAGCTTTCGTAGCCCATATCCCTTCATCTTCTGAAAGATTTCCTCCTTCATATTCTATTCCAATGTATCCGATATAACCGGCATCCTTTACTATCTGCAGCATTTTATAGTAATCGGTTTCTATGCAATTACCTTCTTCATCAAAATCATAACTCTTGGCGCTTACACCTTTGGCAAATGGCATCAGCTCCTTAGTTCCTTGATATCGGTCATACTCTTCCAGGCATTTCCAACTCTCATCCCGTTTTAAACAGAAGTTCCCAAAATCGGGTAAGGTACCGCAATTACTCATTTCTGTATTGCTGATTACCGCAGACAACCACTTACCATCAGAAGAAAATCCGCCATGATTCTCCACAATTACATTGATATCAAAATCTTTTGCGAACTCTGCTAATGAACGCAAGCCTGAAGTAGCAGCGGCTGCTACTTCTTCTCTAGAGCCTTGTCCGTATGCGTTAACGCGTATGGAATGGCAGCCTAAAAAATTTGCTGCCTCCACCCACTTCTTATGATTGTCAACAGCCTCTTTTCTTTTTACTTCATCTAAATCACCCAGGTATCCTTCACCATCACACATGATCAAAATGCTTTTTACGCCTTCATCATCACAACGCATTTTTAACTCAGATAAATAAGACTGGTCTTGTGCTTTGTCTTTAAAGAACTGGTTCACATATTCAATGGCATCAATCCCGAAATCATTTTTGGCTTTGGCCGGAAAATCCAGGTTTGTCATGGCACCGCTGAAAAGTGTTTTATGCAATGACCATTCGGCCAATGATATTTTAAAGAATAGTGGATTAGTTGAAACTTGCATAGCGTTCTCTTTTGGTTTGCCTGAACAGGAAAATATATACGGACTCAGACCCAAGCCCATACCGGCAAGTCCGACATTGCGTAAAAAGTGCCTCCTTCCAATTTGAATTTTCATAGCTGTGTTGATTTGATGCGTCCTGAATGTAGAAAATTATTCTGTAACCCAAATCATAAATTATTAATTCTGCAGAATTTATTTATGAAAGTGATATAAAGTGGAAAACCCGACTGAAACACTGCGAAGTGAATAGCCGGGTTTTATTAGCATTACAGTTTGATTAATCTCTTGATGTCAGAAAATAGTTACTAAATGATGCGCCATTGAGCTTTGTGTATTTTGTGTCAATTTGAGCAGCACTCATTCCCTTTGTTTCTAATTCGCCTTCAATTTGTGTGTACTTAAAATTTAATAAGCCATTGATATTTGCATCGGCTAAGTTTAAACCATTATTAAACTCTGCATATTTAAAATTTGCTTCGGTTCTAATTGCAGCAGCAGAGAAGTTTGCTGCTTTGCTAAACTTGGCATATTTAAAATTCGCATCTTGTTTGGCATTTATATTACTGAAGTCTGCATCCTTATAGAATTTGGCATATTTAAAATTTGCTTCTTCTTGAAAACTTGAACCGGCAAACGTTACGTTCTTATTGAAATCAGAATATTTAAAGGCAGCATCTGCTTTGAACACACAGTTTTCAAAAACCACTTCTTGTTCAAAAGAAGCCGTAAACAGGTAATCGTTATTGGCTACTATGTAAGCTATTACCTCATCGTTAAATGTACAGTTTTTGAATACAATTTTACCCCTTATGCTTGTCTCGTCTTTTTTGTTTCCGGCAATACCCCACCACCTCCATGTTCTTTGTGAAAGGTTGTCTTTTTCTTTAGAATAATTAGTGAAATCAAGCATGCCATTAATTGTAACGCCTTCATAAGTTATATTTTCACCCCTTTTTGCAGCTAAAGCAATTGCGCTGCCGTCAACATATTTTTGAGCAACAGCTGTATTAAAAAATAATACCAGGACAATGGATTGTAACAGAAATTTTTTCATGGCATAAATTGGTTGGTTAATTTAACTCTAAGGATGTCAACATAAGGCAAAAGGTTGCAATCGCAATCAAATAATTTTTAACATTTTAAAAGGAAACAAAATAACAGCACTTATAAAACTAAATACCAGGTTAATTCCAAATCCTATTATTTTAAATGGAAGTAATACAAGCCATACCAGAGGAAAAATAAGTAGCATGAACAAAGCAAGCGGCCAACATAAAACCAGCAACAAGAACCATAAAACAATTGCAATAAATATCTTCATTTCAACAATTTAAAAATACCAAAACAAAAGTGGAGCCAAATCATAAATCAGCACCAAAGTGCCTTTTTGAATAGATTACTGCATTTGAAATCACATAGACGGACAATACGGTGTACGAACCTGAACACAAATCCTTAGAAGAATTGCACATAATTGTGTATACTCGTAAAGCCAAGTAAATTAATCATGAGCTTTATTTTTAACCCATACTCATCCACCTTATTAGTTGCAGGCGTACTCGCTCTTTTGCTTTCTATTATTCTGTTTCAAAGAGAATTAAGCACAATAAAATGGTTTGCTTCTTTAATATTGCTGAATTCAATTTGGAGTATAACCTATTCTTTTGCGCTCTCTAGCCATACCTATGAGCAAATACTGTTCTGGAGTAACATGCGCTACTTTGGCATTTCATTTATCCCTGTTAGCTGGGTAATTTTCATTCTAAAGTTTATAAACAAACGTGAATGGCTTAATAAAAGAAGCATAATCTTCATGCTGATTGTGCCCGTTATAACAATTTTGCTCATCTGGACTAATCAATACCATAATTTCTTTTATGAAGAAATTATTTTGAATAGCGCAAGTATAATTCCGCAGCTTGAAGTAACACGCGGAATCTGGTACTACATTCACATGTCATATTTCTATTTTATGCTGGCCTATGGTCTAATTTTACTTTCAGGTTTTTATAGACATTCACAAAATATTTACAAAAAGCAAATAAGGCTGATTTTTGCAGGAGTGCTAATTCCATGGTTAGTTAATATTCTGAGTCAACTCGGTTTCAGACCGGTTGAACTTATAGACTTTACACCATTTGCATTTATTGCTACTTCACTAGTTATTAGTTATGGTTTAGTTAGATATAAACTATTTGATGTGGTACCCTTTGCGCGCGGAAAAGTATTGCAGGGTATTCATGAAGGTATGATGGTTCTTGATACTGAAACTAAAATTGTGGATCTGAATGAAACCATGAAAAAATTTCTTGATCCCAAACTTAAAAGTGTTATCGGAATGAAGCTTAACGAAGTACTTCATAAAGATTACAGTCTTCACCACATCATTGCAAGGAAAAAAGACAGTAAACTTGAAATAGGTTTTAAGCTGGGAAACAAAACAAGGTATTTCGAAATAGCGGTTACTCCCTTAAGAGATGATGATAAGAATTTCATAGGAACATTACTTCTGTTCTGGGATATCACCGAAAGAAAAGAAGGTTCGCAAAAGCTACTAGAACAAGCCAAACAACTTGATCAGCTAAACCAGTTAAAAACAAAAATATTTTCCATACTCGCACATGATTTGCGTTCTCCTCTTGCAAGCCTTAAAAGCTTGTTAAGTATTGCCGAATCTGGAGCCATTACCAATGAAGAGTTTAAGGCCATTTTACCCTCAATCACCAAGAACGTGGGGCATACCTCAAGCCTATTAGATAATCTATTGCATTGGTCAATAAGTCAGCTGGAGGGTGAAGTAATTAAAGCCAAAAGCTTTGATATTCATACGCTTGTTATCCATGAATTAGCCTTGCTTGAAAAAAAAGCACATGACAAACATATAACTATTAACAACAGCATACCCGAAGAAACTTATGTCTTTGCTGATGAGAATATGATTGCTGTTGTACTTAGAAACTTAATTAATAATGCCATTAAGTTTTGTAACGCAGGTGATACCATTACTATAGCTTCCATTTCAAATGAAGAAGAAACATCCATTAGTGTTTGTGATACTGGAATAGGAATTGATCAAGACTTATTAGATAAAATTTTCGGATGGGACATTGTTAGTCAGCAAGGAACAAAACAGGAAAAGGGAACCGGTCTTGGTCTTAAACTTTGTAAAGAATTTATAGAAAAAAATCATGGAAAAATCTGGGTCGAAAGCAGTCCAGATAAGGGAAGTACATTTCATTTTAAACTAATAAACAAACAAAAATGAAAGCAAAAACATTAATCAGTATAGCATTAGGTTTTATTATTCCACTGGCCTGGGCTCAAAAAGATGCCCCTGATAGCATCGAAACTTCTGCAGGAATACTTAGTATTCAGCCTGTTCTGCATGCTACTATGGCACTAAGCTGGAACGGCAAAACGATTTACATAGATCCTTATGGTGGAGCTACAGTTTTTGAAGGCATGGCTGCTCCAGACCTTATTCTGATTACCGATAATCACGGTGATCATATGAATATTCCTACACTAAATGCTATTAACACTGAAAAGTCAGTGATTTTGGCACCACAAGCAGTTAAAGATGAATTGCCAGAAAACCTGCAAAGTAAAACTGTGGCATTAGCCAATCATGAAATCACAACACAACTTGGTATTAAAATAACTGCATTACCAATGTACAATTTACCTGAGCGTGCAGATTCAAGGCATCCTAAAGGCAGAGGCAATGGTTACGTATTAGCACTGGGAGGAAAAAATATCTATATATCAGGCGATACAGAAGATATACCTGAAATGCGTGCGCTCAAAAATATTGACATCGCATTTGTTTGCATGAACCAGCCTTTCACCATGACTGTTGAACAAGCTGCCAGCGCAGTACTGGAGTTTAAACCTAAAATTGTCTATCCTTTTCATTACCGTGGTCGCGAAGGGCTGAGTGATGTTGAGGCTTTCAAAAAAATGGTGAATGATAAAGACGCAGGCATAGAAGTTAGGTTGAAAAATTGGTATCCGCAGTAAATGGATTTCAAAATACTTACCATCCTAGCTGTGTCTCATTAGAACCGCACATAATTTGATTGTTTTGCTAAGGGAAGAACCTGCAAAAAATTGAGTTACTCGTATAAGTCTTCTTTATCGCTTTGCGCAATAGCCATGAAAAGCTCTGCAACTTTTTGCGTGATGGCCTTAAAATATCTTTCCCCCTTCTCAGCGCTGGATAATTTTGGATTTCCCACACCGGTATCGGCAGTTACTTGCGACCATTTGCGTTCAGCCCAGGCCCAACCCTCTGTAAAAGCTTTCAACTTCCATTGCTTTGCTTTCCCCTCTCCTGCTTCAGAGAGCGGCAAGACCAGTTCAGGACAGAGGTGCAATAGCAAACTGGTCTCTAATTCATCTGCATGATCGCCCTTGTGCTCAAAGAATCTGGTTTTATCCAGCGCCTGAAACCAATTGCAAGTGCAGATAAATATGTTCGGAAATTGCAGGCCAAGCTCTCTAATCATTGGCTTAAAATCGTTGCCCCCATGACTGTTGAAAATAAGTAGCTTATAAATTCCCTGTCGGTTCAACACATCAACGATGTCCTTCAGTATCAGCAACTGGGTACTTGGATTCAGGTTCATGTCCAGTTTAATATCAGCCTGCCCTGTATTTACACCATAAGGAAGTGTTGGCAAAACAATGAGCTTAGTACCTGCCTTCCATGCTATGTTTGCTGCTTCAGCACTGATCTTATCTGACTCAATATTATCAGTGCCATAAGGCAAGTGATAATTATGCGCCTCCGTTGCACCCCAGGGAAGCACTGCCAAATCTATCTGCGCATCTTTAATGTACTTCCAGTTAGATTCTGATAATATATAAGGTCTCATCAATCGGTAGTTTTTTGTTTTGATAATTTAACATGAGCTATTACACTGCGCAACTGCCCATAAGTATATTTACCTTTCATTTTTTCAAACAAATCTTTTATAGAAAACTCTTCAGTCATTTCCTGAATAGCTGAGGTGATAATGTTAACATCTTCCTGATCCATATACTCAAATATGCTTATGCGATCTTCTGCTACAGCTTTGGCAAGGTGTCCATCAATTGTTCCGGGTACAAGGCCCCTTTGCTCAGCAACCTCTTGCACTGTTAAGCCTTTACGGATCAATTGAAGCGTAACATCGTAGGTACTTAGTCCATCTTCCTGATTTCTTTTCAATTTTTTTCCTCTTGAAGATTTAGGTTTAACAACACTTCCTCCGGTTTGCTTGTCTATCTCAGCCAATATTTCACTTCTTTGTTTTGCTCTTTCGGCATCAATACCGCTAAAATCAAAATTGAGATCTCCTTTAATGATGTGCTCAGTAATATAAGCCGCCTTGTAAATATCACTAAGTTTCTTTGCAAGCAACTGTTCTAAATCGCTCAATTGATTGAGATAAGCTTTTACGCGCTTGCGTTTTTTAGTTTCTGCAATATGTGTGAGCAGCAGTCTTACATTTTGCCAGAGCATATTTTTGTAATATGCACTTCCCTTCTCCACGCGATCTATTAAAATAGCCGTCTGATTACTTTGCATGAGACTTTCCAACTGCTTATGAAACTTATGCGTATTATCTTTTTCAGATTGCAGCGAAGCACGAATGCGTTTCAAGGCAGATTGCATGGTAGTTTCATCGAAACCATTGGCTTCCTCATTATACTTATTTACATAGTCAAATTCTTTAATAAGGGCTGTAAAGTCAAAAGCACCATGCAGCAGTTGGCGCAAAAATTTTCTTTGCCTATCCTCCATCATCCCTGGTAATGCCTGCGGATGATGGTGATTTTTACTAAAACGCAAAATATCTTCATCCGTACTGATCACATCCGGGCTAATACGTGTACGCAAAATCAAGCCATCCAGCGATCTGAGTCGTGAAAGCGCTACATACACTTGTCCATCGGCAAAAGCCTGGCCTACATCAATAATGGCTTTATCAAAAGTTAGCCCTTGACTTTTATGCACGGTAATGGCCCATGCCAATTTTACCGGATACTGTTCAAAAGTACCTGCCACCTCCTCATGCAAAGATTTGCTTTCAGCATCGATATGGTACTTTTTATTTTCCCATCGTGTTTTCTTTAATTGATACAAACCTCCGGATTCAGCCATCCTTACTTCAACTCCATCATT
>DAOLDI010000090.1:0-7465 GCA_035327445.1 Cyclobacteriaceae bacterium
AATGTATTCTTCATACACCATTACATGCAGGTGCTTATCTAACTGTGCTTTAATGGCCTGGATAACATGCGGATGCCGGTGACCCAGACTGCTTACTGCGATACCGGAGATCATATCCATGTATGACTTAGCATCTGGCGCATACAAATAAACACCCTCAGCTTTTTCTATGCTAAGTAACATAGGGTGCTCGCTGGTAGGAGCAAGATGTTTAAAGAAGACGTCTTTACTGAAATTCACAGCTCAAAGCTAAGCATATAGGTAGAATAGATAAAAATTAAGATGAGCCGCAATATTTTTTTTGTAAATCTTTTGCAGGAGGATGATTCAATTCAACTGCTTTATTCAGGTCGTCACACAGGTTATAATTTTTGCCTGTAGCTAATCTGCATACAGCCCGCAGGTAATACATTTCAGCTGCTTCTGGTTGTAAGTATATTGCCCAGCGACAGTCTTTATAAGCCTCTTCAAAATTTTGCATTTTCATATTTGCTTTGGCCCGTCCTTCAAAGACTTCATAATACATAAAGGGTAAACCCTTGGGCCTTATCACCAATTCGAAGGCTTTGCCAAAACTGTTTTCCATTCTTTTGATAAAACTGTTTTTGCACTCATCAAAATAAACCAGGGCAATACTATCTTGCCTAAGGTCATAGGTATAGATCTGTGCTATGCGCAGGGGAATTCTTAAATCATCTGGATCTCGCTTGGCCATTTGTTTCAATGCATTAATGGCTTGCTCATAATTTCCCAAAGCGTAATGGCATTCACTAATGCGCATCCAGGTCTCACTGCCTTGTGCTTTCTCGTAGCCCAACAGCAGAATATATTTATCGGCAGCTTTTCTGTATTCCTCTTTATCAAATTCCCACTCTGCTAATTTTCTGATGCCATCAAGCATGTTTGCTTCGGCTCTCAGATAATCTATTTCCATTGGGTTCTTTTGTATCAGATTCTCCATCAAACTTAATGCGGCCTCGTATTGCATCAGATGGAATAAGCTATCTGCCTGTACAAGAATTCTTTCGTTAGCTGCTTTGATTTTAAGTTTCTCTTGTTCTTTCCAATACTCAGCCAGTCTGATTAAACTCATCACCGTGCCGGCAATAGCAAAGAAAATGAGTATGGTGTATGCCTGTACTTTAAAATATTCTTTGTCAATTTTATAGCCCCTTCCTGCGTAAGCTTCTTCTTGCCAGCCAAACCTGCCAAAGCGTTCGTAAATATTTTTCGGTCTGCGAATTTCATCATAATACCTGCCATGTGCAGCATCTCTGTATCTGCGCTTGATCTGCTCTTCATACAAATGACTTTGCCTGTAGAGTTGCTGATCGTACCTGAATTTCAATTCAGGATTAGACAGAACATGATAAGCTTCATTGATGATTTTGAAATTTTCTTCTGCTTCAGAATTATCAGGGTTGCGATCAGGATGATATTGGAGGGCAAGTTTTTTAAATGCCGATTTGATTTCAGCAGTAGTAGCCTGTGGCGAAACTCCTAAAACCTCATAGTAGTTCATGTTTTTCTTTTACTTCGGTTAATCAAATCAGCTTTACGCTTTAGCTTTATATAAAAGTACCCTGCAACACCAATAATAACAATGGAAATGAACTGAGAGTTGCTGAGCCAATCCTGAATAAGGTATCCGCGGCTGATGTCACCCCTGAAAATTTCGATAATTGATCGCCCAAAGGCGTATAACATGAGGTAAACTAAAAATAATTGTCCATCAAATTGCTTTCGATTTTTCAGCCAGAACAGAAATCCCATGATGATCAGAATCTGAAATGAATCATATAACTGGGTTGGATGAATGGGAACACCAATTGGTCTGGCCATGGTTTGGGGATGATCAAAAACAACCGCAAGGGCAGAATCAGTAACTGTTCCGTAGCAGCAGCCTGCCAGAAAACAGCCTTGCCTTCCCAGCATATGTACGATGCAAGCCGCAATGGCCATGATATCAAGCATACCCAATACCGGCAATTTTTCTTTTTTAAAATACCAGAGCATTACGGGTATAGCTGTTAGTAAAGAACCGTAGAAAACAAAACCACTTGGTGAAAGCAGCGCTTTGGGTTTGGATAAGTAATGTGAGGGGTCTTCAAAAATCATAAAGAGTTTACCACCCACAACAGCAGCTAAAATAATCAGCAGTAAAAGATTATTACTGCTTTCAAAACTTAGCGCGTATTTTTTACGGGCTTGTGTACTCATGTATAAATATGCCAGTATAGCGCCAATCATGATCATGAAACCATAACCATAAATTGTAATAGGACCAATTTCAAAAAGTACCGGATGCATTTATTTAAGTTGTTAGTTTTTGGTTCTTAGTTCTTAGTTTCTGCTTGGTTTTACTTGTATTAGGCACTTCAACACCTAAATGCTGATGTTTCAGTCAGCATCCTGACCGCAAGCGTCAGGACACCTCAACACCTTAGCACATTATATACATAGTTAAAAATAAGTTTTCATATTCAGCATATTTCAGCTTGCTTTGCAGCAGTTTTTTTAGCCTTGATAAGTCCCGGAATAAAATACATGCTTTTGGCTTCGTTCTTCTTTGCATTGATGAACGTAAGCGTAAAATACCTGCCCCATATTCCGGCTGTGGAGATAGCGTTTTTCAGGGCATTGGTTTCTTTATTCTTATCTGTGCTTATTCTCAAAAAGTTAAAAATACCTATGCTGGGTAACCGGCCAAATTCATTATTGATGCGTGGCTTCTTTGGCGCAGGTGCATTGATACTTTACTTTATTACATTACAACAAATGCCACTGGCCAGCGCGGTAACCATACAATTTTTATCGCCCATTTTTACTACCATACTGGGTTTATACCTGGTAAAAGAAAAAGTGTTTAGCCTGCAATGGTTTTTCTTTTTGATGGCTTTTGCCGGAGTATTGCTCATACAAGGTTTTGATACGCGTGTTACACCTTTCTATCTTATGATTGGCATTGGTTCAGCTTTCTTTTCTGGTTTGGCTTACAATACCATCAGGAAAATTAAAGATTCAGAACACCCGCTGGTAATTGTATTTTACTTTCCCTTAGTTACAGTACCCATTGCAGGAATTGCCATGGCCTGGGATTTTGTCTGGCCAAGTGGTTGGGATTGGGCCATCTTATTTCTGATTGGATTCTTAACACAAATCGCGCAGTATTACATGACACGCGCTTATCAGAGCGATGAGATTTCTAAAGTAGCCAGCATCAAATATGTGGGCATTATTTACGCACTTATCTTCGGATACTTCTTATTCGGTGAAGCCTTTACGCTCGAAGCGCATATCGGGATGTTAATAGTATTGGCCGGGGTTATTGGAAATGTGTGGTATAAACAATCGAAAGAAAAAATTAAAGTTGGCAGTAGGCAGTAGGCAAAGATTATAAATTGCTTATTGCCAATTGCCTATTGCCTGCTGCCTACTAAAGTTAAGCTCCCAACTTCTCAATCAAATCTGCAACGCGGGCAGAGTAGCCGGCTTCGTTATCGTACCAGCCTACAACTTTAGCCAGGTTGCCGTTTACCGAAGTAAGCTCAGCATCAAAAACGCATGAGTGCGGGTTGCCCACAATATCAATCGATACAATAGGGTCTTCGGTGTATTGCAAAATACCCTTCATGGCCCCTTCAGCAGCTTTCTTCATGGCTGCGTTGATTTCTTCTTTGGTAGTTTCTTTCTTCAGCACTACAGTCAAATCTGTTAAGGAACCATCAGGCACTGGTACACGCAAAGCGATTCCATCGAGTTTGCCCTTCAAATCAGGTAACACTAATCCAACAGCTTTAGCTGCACCGGTAGAAGTGGGTACAATGTTAACTGCGGCTGCACGGGCTCTTCTCAAATCGCTGTGAGGGGCATCTTGCAAACGTTGGTCGGCAGTGTAAGCGTGAATGGTTGAGATATAACCTTTTTCAATGCCGAAAGTATCGTGCAATACTTTAGCCATAGGGGCCAGGCAGTTGGTAGTACAAGAGGCATTGCTCACAATTTTTTCTGAACCAGTGAGGATATTCTCGTTCACACCTAAAACCACAGTAGGAATACTGCCTTTGGCAGGAGCGGAGATAACCACTCTTTTAGCACCTGCGGTGATGTGGGCACCAGCTCCGGCTTCATCCACAAATCTTCCGGTTGATTCTAAAACCACATCCACATTCAGTTTTGCCCAGGGTAATTTGGCCGGGTCTTTCTCAGCAAAGATGCTGATTTTCTTGCCGTTAATGGTAATAGCATCAGCCGATGCTTCAACTGTTCCTTTGAAAGGTCCGTGAACTGAATCATATTTTAACAAGTGCGCCAGGGTCTTGGTATCTGTGATATCATTGATGGCAACAACTTCAACATTTTTCTTTTCAAGCAGGGCTTTGAGTGAGAGCCTGCCTATGCGTCCGAAACCGTTAATCGCTACTTTAATCATTGCAAAAGGGGTTTAATTATGATGCGCAAAAATAAGATTCTGCATGGCCAAAACAAACTTCTGTCAGGCATTAGGCATTAGGTATTGGGCATTGGGGACTTCGAAATCGTATTTGCTTACAAGATTTCATTTTATATAAAATCTAATGCCTAATACCCAATGCCTAATGCCCATTTTCTGTAAATTGCTCCATCAATTTTAAATTGAATACATGAAATCCTACCTCGATTTACTGCAGCATATTTTAGACAATGGAACTGAGAAAACAGACCGCACCGGCACGGGTACCATATCAGTGTTTGGCTACCAGATGCGTTTCAATTTACAGGAGGGCTTTCCTTTAGTGACTACCAAGAAGCTGCACCTGCGTTCCATCATTTATGAATTGCTTTGGTTTTTGAATGGTGATACCAACATTAAATACCTGAACGACAATGGTGTAACTATTTGGGATGAATGGGCCGATGCAAACGGAGATTTAGGACCAGTGTATGGCTACCAATGGAGAAGCTGGCCTGCAGCAGGCGGACAAAAGATTGACCAGATAAGCAAAGTGATTGAGCAAATCAAAAACAAACCCGATTCGCGCAGGCACATGGTTACCGCCTGGAACCCTGCCGAAGTAGATAACATGGCCTTGCCTCCCTGCCATGCCTTATTCCAGTTTTATGTGGCTGATGGTAAATTATCTTGCCAGTTGTACCAGCGCTCTTGCGATACTTTTTTAGGATTACCTTTCAACATTGCCAGCTATGCTTTGCTCACACACATGGTGGCGCAGCAATGCGATTTAGAAGCGGGTGATTTTGTTTGGACGGGCGGAGATGTGCATATTTATTCAAATCACCTGGAGCAGGTGAAACTGCAACTGAGTCGCGAGCCTTATGCTTTGCCACAGTTAAACATCAGAAGAAAGCCGGCTTCTATTTTTGATTACCAGTTTGAAGATTTCGAGATACTGAACTACCAATGCCACCCTGGCATCAAAGCGCCTATTGCAGTTTAATTGTTGCACCTAAAGTTTAATTCTTATGAAGGTAAAAGAAGATTTCCATAAACTGATAGAAGGGATTGAAGATGAGGCACTCTTAAAGGCTTACTTTGATTTGATTGAACGACTAAACAGGAATCAAACTGGAGAACTATGGAATAGTTTAAGCGAAAAAGAGCAAACTGAATTATTAATTTCTTATGAAGAAAGCTTTGATGCCAAAAATTTAGTTGACCACCAGGAAGTTAAGAAGCAGCATACTAAATGGCTAAGAAAATAGTTTGGACAAAAAGAGCCAATACAAAATTTAATCGCGTGGTTAGCTATTTAGAAAAGGAATAGGGAGAGCGTGTAACCGAGAATTTTGTTAGGAAATCATTTGATGTCATAGAGTTGATTGTTGAGAATCCTGAATTAGGCACTTTGGAAAATGAAGCAAAGGGTATTCGCGGCTTTTGGCTATCAAGACATAACCGTTTGTTTTATAGAGTTACTGAAACCGAATTTATCATCCTTAATATTTTTGATACAAGGTCAAATCCGAAGAAGAGGAAGTATTAAGTAAATGCAACGGAGACTGCTAGGACACCATTCAGAATTTAAGCTAAGACGTCATTACGAACAGAAGTGAGGGCATGTGCGTGAGAGTGAAGCAATCCATCTTAACTCAGTTGCTAGGCTCCAGCCGAGTGACTGTATTTTGAAATTTATGAAAGCAGGTATGAGCCTGTTCTCAAGTCAAAGAGCAACCTCAAATTAGGCAAGTACAGTTTGATTACTTAACTTTGTGCATTATTAATGGACTTGCACCAAACACTTCTAGGTCAGACAAAGGGTACAAATTTTTTAAATCGCTTAAAACAACGTGTTTAAGCAGTTAATGCCCCCCACATCTCTCATAATCCGGAATTAAATTATCCCAGAATATTAGAAGGTTAACAGTAAGAAAGCGCGTTATTTCATCAGACCGGTGATTTGACGTCTTTATAATTTTAACCGGTCTGTATTTTAATTACACATATAATGTCATTTGAAAATTTGAATTTGATTGAGCCAATCCTTCGGGCTTTAAAAACAGAAGGATACACCAAACCCACACCCATTCAGGAACAAGCCATTCCGCTTGTGTTAAACAAAAAAGATATACTGGGTTGTGCACAAACCGGAACAGGTAAGACAGCGGCTTTTGCTATTCCAATGATACAGCTGATGACGCAAGCGACAAGGCCAGGTGGAGCTAAACGATTAATCAGGAGTTTGATTTTAACGCCTACACGAGAATTGGCCATGCAGATAGGAGAGAGTTTTGCGAACTATGGCAAACATACTAACCTAAAATGCAAAGTAATTTTTGGTGGTGTAAATCAATTTAGTCAGGTAGAAGCATTGCGTGCTGGTATAGACGTGCTTATTGCTACGCCCGGCCGCTTACTTGATTTAATCAACCAAAGACATGTAAATTTAAACGATATACAATACTTTGTTTTAGATGAAGCTGACCGCATGCTTGACATGGGTTTTGTGCATGATGTAAAAAAGATCATTGCGCTGCTGCCCTCAAAAAGACAATCACTCTTTTTCTCTGCCACCATGCCGCCCGCCATTGTGCAGTTGGCAGATACTATTTTGAGAAATCCGGCCAAGGTTGAAGTTACACCGGTATCAAGCACTGCGAATACCATTAATCAGGTGGTTTACTTTGTGGATAAAGGAAACAAAAAGCATTTGTTGGTTGATATATTAAAAGATAAAAAGATTGAACGTGCTTTGGTCTTTACCCGTACCAAGCATGGTGCTGACAGAGTTGCAAAAGATTTGACTAAATCTGGAATCAATGCACAGGCCATTCATGGGAATAAATCTCAGAATGCAAGACAGAATGCCTTGAATAACTTCAAGAGTAAATTAACACGTGTACTAGTTGCCACAGATATAGCAGCCAGAGGAATTGATATTGATGAGTTAAGTCACGTGATTAATTTTGAATTGCCCAATATACCAGAGTCTTATGTACACCGCATTGGTCGCACAGGCAGGGCAGG
>DAOLDI010000091.1:0-7441 GCA_035327445.1 Cyclobacteriaceae bacterium
ATGCACAATTCAGAACATCAATACCCAATGCCCGCTGGGACCTTATTGGACAAAAGATATTCATGTCAAAAAGTAAAGAAACACCACTAGACGATTCCTATTTTTATACTACCCGCAAAGATCTGGACTCATTGGTCTTCAATGCTACAGAAGCCGTTTATGACATTAAATCACAGGAGCTAAAAGTTAGTGGTATTCCCTACATTGTTGTTGCTGATGCCATGATAACACCAGAGAACAACGAAGTATTAATTCTGGCAGATGCAAAAATTGGAACACTCCAAAACACCGTTATCATTTTAGATACCATCAATCATTATCATACCCTGGTTGATGGTGTCATCAATATTGAATCAAGAAAAAAATTTACTGGCTACGCTACTTACAGGTATGTAAACTCTCAATCAGACACCTTCTTGATTAAAATGGAAGAATTTACACTGCAACCAGTTTTAGCTAGTGCAAGCACAAACAGAAGAGGAGTTCAAGCCAAATTTCAAACTGTAGCCAAAGGAAATATTAGTGATAAGGACAATGTGTTACTATCTCCGGGCATTTTCTACAAGGGCGATATGATTATGTATGCAACACAGCCTTCATTAGAATTGAAAGGTTATGTTAAACTTGATTTGAAAAAAATTAACAATTATAACACCTGGATATCACACAAAAGCACTGCAGACCAGGAAGAAGTAATTATTGATTTTGATAAGGCTACAACTGAAGGCGGCAAACGTGCTGAAGCAGGATTGCATTTTGCTATGGACAATAGTTTGTACAGCACTTTTATTACTGAAAAAATCTATGTGGAAGATGAAGACTTCTTTCGCCCAAGTGGTTCTTTGTTTTATGATCCGGAAAAGGCTGAATATGTGATTGAAGATTTAGACAAAGCATCAGGAGAGAAACTTTCAGGTAAGGTTTTCGCTTACAATGAGAACACATCAGATTTCAGATTTGAAGGTGAAGTGAGCTTCTTTAAACCTTTAAAAGGTTTTGGGATAGTAGCCTCGGCAATGGGATCAGGAAACCTTGAAAGCAGCAACATCAGTATGAACTCCCTGCTTGCAGTAGACATGGCTGTGCCTTCAATGGCCATGGATATGATAGCCACTCAATTAGTAAAAGTAATTAGTGATGAAGGCTTACCCGAAGGTCTTGGTGATAGAACAGATTTATTATACAAAGTAGCAGATATAATTGGAGAGCGCGCTGCAAAAGATTATGAGCAGCGCTCACTGTCACAATACGTTTCTTTAGGGAATGTTTCAGCGGCTACATCTAAAGCACTTGTATTTGCTGATGTGAACTTCAAATGGTCGGCAGAACGCAAAGCATTTTATAGCGAGGGTGAATTGGGCTTGTCAAACATCAATCGAAACGATGTTAACGGAGCATTAGAAGGCTTTATGGAAATAAGAAAAACCGAAGACGGAAGCCCGGTTTTCCATGTATTTTTAAAAGCATCTCCAGAAGCCTGGTATTACTTCGGCTTTGAAGATAACAGGCTCATCATTCATTCCTCAAGCAATGAAGTAAACACTGTCATCGCAAAAAGAACAAATGCCGGCAAAGCAAAAGTTGGTGAACTGGTATTTATTCCGGGCAGTGATGATGAAGTGTTAGCGTTTATCAACAAGTTCAGAAGACAGTATTATAAAATTGATTCTCCCTATAGCCTGAGAGCAGAGGTTAAGCAGGCTACTGAAACCAGGAAAAAAGATGATGAGGATGATGGCTTTTAGGATATCTGAATTTACCTATTTATATCTCTAAATTTAGATTAATGGTATTAGCCTGCCACAATTAAACAGCTATTTTTGCTTGCCTTAATTTTACCAATATGAACCCTAAAGAATATATTGAAAACAGTAGTCAACGCTTTTTAGATGAACTGTTCGATTTGCTACGCATTCCATCAGTAAGTGCAGATAGTCGTCACAAGGAGGATGTTAAGAAAGCAGCTGAGTTTATAAAAGAAAAGCTGCTGGCAGCAGGAGCCGACAAAGCAGAAATTTGTGAAACAGCCGGCCACCCCATTGTGTACGGAGAAAAAATAATTGACGCGAGTTTGCCAACCGTTTTGGTTTACGGGCATTATGATGTGCAACCGCCAGATCCATTAGACTTATGGCACTCACCACCGTTTGAGCCTGTTTTGAAAGACAATAAAATTTATGCACGTGGTGCATGTGATGATAAAGGCCAGGTGTACATGCACATTAAGGCATTTGAAATATTGCAAAAAACAAATTCACAGCCTTGCAATATAAAATTCATGATTGAAGGCGAAGAAGAAGTCGGCTCTGAAAATCTCGCACATTTTATTAAAGCGAATAAAGCAAAGCTTAGTGCTGATGTAATTCTGGTTTCTGATACAGCCATTATTTCACTTGAGCACCCCTCCATAACAGTTGGTTTGCGAGGCTTGAGTTATATGGAAGTTGAAGTAACCGCAGCCAATCGTGATTTGCACTCAGGTGTATATGGAGGTGCTGTTGCAAATCCGATAAATACTCTATGTAATATGATTGCTTCGCTTAAAGATGAAAAAGGAAGAATTACCATTCCTGGTTTTTATGATAGAGTTGCAGAGCTTAGCAAAGCAGAAAGAGAAGAATTAAATAAAGCGCCTTTCGATTTAAATGAATATAAGCAAGAGCTTAACATCACAGATGTTGAAGGAGAAGAAGGCTATACCACAATTGAAAGAACAGGCATTCGTCCAACGCTGGATGTAAATGGCATTTGGGGAGGTTATACAGGTGAAGGCGCTAAAACAGTATTGCCTTCTAAGGCTTATGCTAAGATTTCTATGCGTCTTGTGCCTAATCAAGACAATAAAGAAATAGCCCAACTTTTTACCCATCACTTTAAGTCCATTGCACCGCCTACGGTTAGCGTAAAAGTTACTGAGCATCATGGCGGGCAACCTGCACTTACGCCAACAGACTCAAAAGCATTTGCGGCAGCCAGTAAAGCCTTTGAAGAAGTGTGGGGCAAAAAGCCAATTCCCACACGTGATGGTGGAAGTATTCCTATTGTATCTCTGTTTAAAGATGTTTTAGGCTTAGATACTGTATTGATGGGCTTTGGTTTGGATACGGATGCGATCCATTCTCCCAACGAACATTATGGTGTAACCAACTATTTCAAAGGAATAGAAACTATTACAGCATTCTATAAGCACTTTGCACAATGAACAAATCCGGGCATATAACCCGGATTTGTTTCTATATGGAACATTATACAGTTGTTAGCAGTTAATTCGGATATGAAGAATTTGAATCCATTCTTAATGAAGATTTTTACATCACTGATGTTCTGCCTGGTGATGGCAAGCACAAGCAGTGCACAAATTATTCCACCGCCAAAATGGAAGTACGAGGCAAGCAAAACAGAAGTAAAACCCGGAGATGAAGTTGATATAATATTCAAAGCAGAAATAGCCAGCAACTGGTACATTTATTCCAATGACTTTGATGAGGATTGCGGACCACTGTTGGCAAAGTTTTTCTTTAACTCAAATAATACATACCAATTAATCGGAGATGTTGTTGCCATTAATGCCTCCAAAAAAATGGATGAAATTTTTGAGTGTGAAGTAAAGTATCACAAAGGCACAGCAGAGTTCAGACAAAAAGTTAAAATATTAAGTGCCAATCCTAAAATATCAGGTACGCATGAGTACCAGATGTGCTCTGATATTGATGGTAAGTGTGTGAACTTTGAAGACGACTTCACTATTGCAGGCATTAAAGTAATTGCTGCTGTAACTGAAACACCTAAACAAGAAAACGTAATTACTTCTGCTGCTGAACAGGTAGAAATAATTTCTGATGAAGTGGTGGAGCCCAAAACAGAGGTTTATGCAAAAAGTCAAGGACCTATTATTGATCCTGAATTAAAAATTGATAATCCTGCAGACAGATCCATGATCATATTCATGGTCTTTTCTTTTCTGGCAGGTTTGGCTGCATTATTAACGCCATGTGTGTTTCCTATGATACCCATGACAGTGACCTACTTTACCGGACAAGGTAAAACGGTGCGCAAAGCACTTATTTATGGTTTTTCTATCATAGGCATTTACACTTTGGTGGGCGCAGCTATAGCACCTTTAATGGGACCCGAAACCGCCAATCATTTATCAACAGAATGGTTGCCCAATATTATTTTCTTCCTGGTCTTTCTCATTTTTGGCTTAGCCTTTCTCGGCTTATTTGAAATTACTTTACCAAGTTCTTTGGTGAATAAGGTAGACAAGCAAGCTGATAAAGGAGGTTTAGTTGGTATTTTCTTCATGGCCTTTACATTAGTACTTGTTTCATTTTCATGTACAGGCCCCATAGTTGGAAGTATATTGGTAACCTCTGCCGGTGGCGAAGTACTTAAACCAATAATGGGGATGTTCGCTTTCTCGGCTGCCTTTGCAATTCCATTTACTTTGTTTGCCATATTCCCGGGCTGGTTAAGTTCATTGCCAAAATCTGGCGGTTGGCTTAACTCGGTAAAAGTTGTACTAGGATTTCTTGAGCTGGCACTCGCATTTAAATTTTTAAGCATTGCCGATCAGGCTTTTCATTGGCGCATACTTGATCGGGAAGTAAACATTGCAATCTGGATTGTAATTTTTGCTATGCTTGGACTTTACCTCTTAGGTAAAATTAGATTGCCGCACGATAGTAAATTGGAGTTTATCAGTGTGCCACGTCTAATGTTGGCCATCATCACTTTCACATTTGTTGTTTATCTAATACCTGGATTATGGGGAGCCCCACTCAAAATGTTAGCAGGTTATTTACCACCTATGTACACACACGACTTTGATCTCACAACTTTGGGACGACAAGGCAAAGCGCCTAATCAGATTTGCGATGATCCTAAATACGCTGACTTCTTGCATTTACCTCACGGACTGCAGGGCTACTTTGATTATGAACAGGCATTGTCATGCGCCAGAGAACAAGGTAAACCGTTGTTTATCGATTTTACCGGTCATGGCTGTACTAACTGTCGTGAAATGGAAGCTGTGGTTTGGGCAGATCCGGCAGTGTTGCAAAGACTATCGGAAGATTATGTAATTGTTGCACTTTATGTAGATGATAAAACCGAGCTTCCCGAATCACAATGGTATACCTCTGCCTACGATAATAAAGTGAAAAAAACGATAGGCAAGCAAAATGCAGACTTACAAATTACGCGACTTCAAAATAATGCACAGCCATTTTATGTACTCTTAGGTAAAGATGAACGTGTGTTGGTAACACCCTACGGCTACGACAGGAGCGTTGAGAAATTTGTTAAATTTTTGGATGAGGGGAAACAAAAATATGAACTGCTCTATGAGTAGTCCGGTTTAGAAATTTGGATTGAATGCTTTAATAGCTAATTTTAAGAGATTTTTGTTAGTGAGGGGCTGAAAAAAAGCTCATTTTTTCAACTACTGATTCATCCGCATGATTAAGAGAGGTTCACTTTTATTAGCTTTAGTGTTGTTGGCCGCCACTTTAATTAATTGGCGGGTTAGTAGCCACACAAAGGAAACCATAGAGAAACCCATCGATTTAAATTCTTACGAAAACACATTAAAGTCATTAAACTTTTTTCTTCCGCAGCCAGCATCTTACTACGGTATCAGCATAGAGAAAGCAAGCTTATTAGAGAATAAAGTAAAGCCAAGAGAAAGACTTGCGGATATATTTTTAGCACATAATGTTCCTGCAAATTTTGTAAAAGAACTTGCTTCTGTTAAGAGAAATATTTTTGATGTAAGAAAAATTCTTCCCAACAAGAAATATGCTTTCATTGTAAAAGACGATTCGCTGCGCACACCGCTTGCCTTTGTGTATGAGCCCAATCCGGTAGAATATTTTGTTTTCAGGTTTGATGAAGAAATGCACATTGAAACCTGTAAACGTGAGATAGAAGTAATTGAGCGGGAAGCATCGGGTATCATTTATAGTTCGCTCTCTCATACCATTGAGTCATTAGGAATTTCATATGAGCTGACCAATAAGTTTGTAGACATCTTTGCCTGGCAATTGGATTTTCAGCGATTAGCAAAAGGAGATAAGTTCAAGATAATTTACGAGGAGTTGGTAGTGGAAGACAAGCCTATAGGTATTGGCAAAATCATTGGAATTTATTTTGAGCACTATGGAAATGATTACTATGCTTTTAATTACAATCAGGGTGATGGCATCGATTATTTCGATGAAAAAGGAAACAGCTTAAGAAAGGCTTTACTAAAATATCCTATTGAATTTACCCGCATTAGTTCAAGGTATTCTCTGAATAGATTTCATCCTGTTCAAAAAACATATAAAGCACATTTAGGAACAGACTTCGCAGCCCCTACAGGCACCCCCATTAGAACGGTAGGTGATGGTATTGTAGTAGAGGCAAGTTATAATAATGCTAACGGCAATTATGTTAAGATCAGGCACAACGCAACTTATACAACGCAGTATCTGCACATGTCAAAAATTGCTGCAGGCCTTAAGCCCGGCATGAAAGTGAGGCAGGGCCAAACTATTGGTTATGTTGGCAGCACCGGCTTGGCCACCGGCCCGCACTTGTGTTATCGATTTTGGAAAAATGGTGTTCAGGTAGATGCGCTTCGGGTAGAGTTGCCTCCCTCTCAACCTATTAAAGAGGAAAATTCTGATAGTTTTGATCAGGCCAAGCAAAGTCTTATCGCCAGATTAAATCAGATTCAATTCAAAGAAGAGGCAAACTTCATGATGGCCCGCAGATAATTTTGTAAACACTTCTTAGAATACTTAGCTTTTTCATCATCTTTTTACTCGGATGTTCGTTGCATAGCATATGAGTAAGATTTTACTTTTAATTGTCTGCTTGTTTTGTTTTAGTATCAGCTGGTCGCAAAAGGTTGGTTTGGTGCTTAGCGGAGGAGCCGCAAAAGGCTTAGCCCATATAGGTGTTATAAAAGCACTTGAAGAACATGAAATTCCAATAGATTATGTAGTAGGTACCTCAATGGGTGCAATTATTGGTGCAGCTTATGCGGCAGGTATGAGTGCAGCAGAAATAGAAGAACTCTTTACTTCTTCTGTCTTTCAAAACTGGATAAATGGAAAGCCGGAAGAAGGTTATACTTTTTATTACCAGGATCCGGACCAAAGCCCATCTTTGGTAAAATTAAATCTAAAGGTTGACTCAACCCTTAACTTAGTAATAAAGCAAAGTTTGGCAAGTGACGCGGCCATCAATTTTGCCTTAGCAGAATTTCTTGCTCAGCCTTCTGCTATTGCTGATTATGACTTTGATAAACTTTTTGTTCCGGCACGTTTTGTTGCATCAGATATTTTCAGGCAAACACAAGTTGTATTATCCAAAGGTCAACTTAACGAGGCGGTGAGAGCATCTCAATCTGTGCCATTGTTTTACGCACCGGTGAAAGTAGAAGGGAGATATT
>DAOLDI010000092.1:0-7438 GCA_035327445.1 Cyclobacteriaceae bacterium
GCCAAGATTAGTGCATTAAGAAAAATTGGTGTACCCTATCCGGATGGATTTGAAGACATTGCCAATGATGATCTGGATAAGCAAGCACAAAAGATAGTGAACAACCTGAAGCAGCAAGACAATATTGACATTGCGAAAGAAGCTGAGATTGTTGCACTGATTGCTTATCTGCAAAGATTAGGTACTGATATTAAAGTTGAAACATTAAGCAGTAACTGATAAAGATATGTTTAAACATTATTTCGAACAGATAAACGATGTGGCCCTGTGGCCCATTATATCGCTGCTTATATTCTTTACCTTTTTTATCGGTTTACTGATATGGGTATGGAAAGTGGACAAAAGTTTTATCCGTAAAATGGAAAATCTTCCACTTGAAAATGATCAACTCAGTTCTGTTGACACAAAAACATCTAACCAATGAGCATTATGAAAGATTCCTGGAATAAAATAATCAGAATAATACTGCCACTATTATTGCTTTTGCCTATTACAACACAAGCACAAAGCAGTGGTAGTAATGGCTTAACGTATTTCTACGTAACTGTTGCACTAATTTTTACAGTTGCTTTACTTGTATTGTTAGTTGCATTTTATCTGCTGGCGGTATTGCGCATTATTGTGCGCAAAGAAATGGAAGCAAAAGCCGCTGCAACTGGCACCGCAGTTCCTGTTGAACCAAGCTGGTGGAGTAAGTTGATGGCCAGCATGACCAGGGCTGTTCCTGTTGAAAAGGAAGAAACGGTGATGCTTGATCATAACTATGATGGCATCAGAGAACTGGATAATCACCTTCCACCCTGGTGGTCGTGGTTATTCATCATTACCATTGTATGGTCTGCCTTTTACCTTTTGGCATACCATGTATTTGATGCACTTCCACTTCCAGAAGAAGAATACAGAACAGAAATTGCTTTGGCCGATGAAAAGAAGCAGGCGCGCATGGCAAGTGGTGATGTGATTGATGAAGACACAGTAGAAGCTACTACTGATGCTGCAAGCCTGGCCAAAGGCAAACAGATTTACAACATGAATTGTGCTGCCTGTCATAAAGAAGATGGAGGCGGAAGCATTGGCCCTAATCTTACAGATGAATACTGGATACATGGTGGCAGCATTAAAGACATATTTACTGTTGTGAAATATGGTGTGCCAGAGAAAGGCATGATCTCCTGGCAAAATCAACTTTCACCTGAGCAGATGAGGGATGTATCTTCTTACATTTTAACCATGCAGGGTACAAACCCTCCGGGTGCTAAGGCACCTGAAGGTGAGCGTTATGTGCCAGAAGCGGCTCCAGTTGAAAACGCTGAGCAAGCTTCTTTGTAAAATTTGAATTATCGTGAAGACCGACATGGAGCGTATTAAGGATAACAAACAGTCTGAAAACTTATATGAATACGATGAGCAATTCAGAGATTCAATTGCAACGGTAAATAAAGAAGGTAAGCGGGTGTGGATTTATCCAAAAAAGCCCGCAGGCTATTATCATAATCTTCGCATTGCAGTTACTGTTTTCTTACTTGCTATTCTCTTTGCCGGTCCTTTTATCAAAATCAATGGGCAGCCCCTTTTACTGCTAAACATTTTTGAAAGAAAGTTTGTAGTACTGGGGGCTACTTTTTGGCCGCAAGATTTCTTCTTGCTTGCGCTTACCATCATCACATTTTTTGTTTTCATCATTCTGTTTACAGTTTCTTTCGGCAGGCTTTGGTGTGGCTGGGCTTGCCCGCAAACTTTGTTTATGGAGATGGTATTCAGAAAAATTGAATACTGGATTGAAGGGGATGCCAATCAGCAAAGAAAACTAAATCAGCAGCCCTGGACTACCGATAAAGTTATCAAGAAAGCCGGCAAGCAATTAATTTTTATTGTCATTTCATTGCTGATTGCACACACCGTAATGGCTTACCTGATTGGCATTGATGAAACCATAGAAATAGTTAGTCAATCACCTACTGAACATTTTTCCGGCTTCCTGGGATTAATGGCCTTTACAGGTATTTTCTATTTTGTATTTGCCCGATTCAGAGAACAAGCCTGCACGGTGGTTTGTCCTTACGGAAGACTACAAGGTGTATTGCTTAGTAAAGATTCTATTGCAGTAATGTACGATTGGCTGAGAGGTGAGCCAAGAGGAAAAATAAATAAAGCTAAAATTGAAGCAGATAAAGGAGATTGCATAGACTGTAAGCTTTGCGTACATGTGTGTCCTACCGGTATTGACATCAGAAATGGTACACAACTTGAATGTGTTAACTGCACAGCCTGCATCGATGCCTGCGATGAGGTAATGCTAAAAGTAAACAGACCAAAAGGCCTTATCAGGTATGCATCTTATAATTCCATACTCAATGGCAAGAAAAAACTTCTTACGCCACGTGTTGCCGGCTACATCATGGTATTAATCTTGCTGCTTACTGTGTTGTCATACTTTATTCTTTCAAGGGCAGATGTTGAAGCTACAGTGCTGCGCATGCCGGGCACCCTGTATAAACGAAGTGATGATGGCCTGATCAGTAACTTCTTTAATGTACAGGTGGCCAACAAAACCTTTAGCGATAAAAATATTGAACTGAAAATTGAAGGACTCCCAGAGGCCAGCCTGCATAAAATTGGTGAGGCAGATATGCTGATACCGGCTAATGGATTATACAAAGGAACAATTCTGGTGCAAATTCCCGAAGAACTATTAACCAGCACAAAATACAGAATTGAAATTGGCGTTTATGAAAGCAATAATAAAATTGAAACTGTTAAAACAAATTTTTTAGGACCTGTAAACAAAAAATAATATGAATTGGGGTAAAGGAATATTTCTGGCTTTTATACTCTTTGCATCCGGCCTGATAGTAATGCTGTACATTACCTTAAGGCAAGACATTGGTTTAGTAGCTAAAGATTACTACAAACAGGAACTTACCTATCAGGATCAGATAGAAAGAATTAAAAACTACAATGAACTTGCTTACAAGCCTGAAATCAAACAACAAAGAGAGGTTCAGCAAATTGAGCTAAGTTTTCCTGCAGAACTTATAGATGAATTAATTTCAGGAGAAATTCATTTCTTCAGACCATCGAGCTCAACTGAAGACATTAAATTTAATATTGCCATTAACGAAGATGGTAAACAATACATCAACATTGCAACACTTGAACGTGGCATGTGGCGGGTGAAGCTTAACTGGAAAGACACATCCAAAGAATATTATAAAGAATCAATTCTGATAATCGGATGATCTACGCTGCCCTCATGCTTGGAATTTTAGGAAGCATGCATTGCATTGGCATGTGTGGACCTATTGCACTGGCAATTCCAGCAGGAAAATCGCTCAATCGATTTCTCATCAGCAGATTTTTATACAATACAGGCCGGGTAATTACCTATATGACATTGGGTGCAATTCTCGGCTTAGCAGGAGGCGTTTTTATTTGGCTGGGTTGGCAACAGTGGCTAGCAATGGCGCTTGGCGCTTTAATGTTCATCTTTGCACTATTCTCATTTCGCTTAAACTACAACTATAAAGTGCCAACTCCACTTCAAAACTTACTCATCTTGATTAAATCAAAAATTGCCCATATGTTCAAAAAAAAGGGCTTTTTGGCTCCATTAGTAACGGGTATGTTAAACGGCTTAATCCCTTGCGGATTGGTTTACCTGGCCATGGGTACAGCTTTAGCCAGCGGCAATATTTTAGATGGCGCAACCTTCATGACTTTCTTTGGTATAGGCACTATACCCGCATTACTGGCCACGGCTTTTGCCGGCAGAATTGCAGGCATTAAGCTTAGAACAGGATTGTTAAAATTTTCTCCTGTTTTCATAGCGCTGCTTGCCGTAGTAATATTTCTCAGGGGTTTTTTTATTGAAGTGCCACAGACAGAACCCGGTATAGGCTTTATGCTTCAGGAAACTATATGCGGTGGTAATATATTCAACCCTAAATGATTTCATAATTGACAAGTTATGCTTACTTTTAAAGGATAACTTTAAGCAGAATTAAAAGATTATAATACCATGAAAAAGATTCTTGTACCTACCGACTTTTCAAAACCTGCTACAATTGCATATGAAGTAGCGCTAAGTATTGCCAAAAAAGCAGGGGCCGAAGTAACCTTACTCCATGTAATTGAACAGCCCGGCACAAGCGCACTAACCATTACAGGTGAGGTGATGCAGAGTTCATTCGAAGACCAGTTGTTTACCATGAAGTTGATTCAAAAAAGCAAACAACAGCTAGAAAAAATGGCTTCGATTTCTAATGGAGTTACCGTTAAAACCGATCTCAAAGTAGGTAACGCCTTCAGAGGCATGCGTGATATTATCACTTCTAAAGATGTTGATCTTGTAGTAATGGGTACATCGGGCAGATCTGCATTTGAAGAAGTAGTGATTGGCTCAAACACTGAAAAAGTAGTACGCCATTCTAAGTGCCCTGTTTTGACAGTTCACAAAAAACCGGCAAGCCTCAATTTTAAACATATTGTATATGCCACTTCTATGCACAAAGATGAAGAGGTATTCTCAAAAATTGTTCGCAAGGCACAGGAAATGTATGGCTCAAAATTGCATTTGTTAAGAGTAAATACTCCGGGAAATTTTCAACGCGATGATGTTACCCGCAAACAAATGGAGTTGTTTGCCAAGAAGCTGAATTTGAAAAACTTTACTATTAATATTTATAATGATATCACAGAAGAAGAGGGTATCATCAGATTCTCAGAAACTATTAACGCCAGTATGGTTGCCCTGGCTACTCATGGTCGAACAGGTTTTGCACATTTAATGGCTGGTAGTATTGCTGAAGATGTAGTGAACCACGCCAAGCGCCCGGTTTTAACTTTTGTGGTTAAAAAGAGAAAATAAGCATTAATAAATTAATTAAAGCCTTCGGTTAAATTTGCCGGAGGCTTTTTATTTTACACCATGCTATTAAATTCATGAGCAAGAAAAACGACTGGAAAAAAAGGGAGGGGATTGTTTACAGTACTTCAAGTGATTTTGATTTTCAGTATCAGCAAGCCGATGAAGCTGAAACACTACCTCCACAACAGCAACAACTTATTGTAGCATTGGATAAGAGTGGCCGCGCTGGCAAGCAAGTTACCATTGTTAAAGGCTTTACCGGTAAAACCGGAGATATTGAAGCCCTCGGTAAAAAATTAAAGGGAAAATGCGGTGTGGGCGGATCGGTTAAAGACAGGGAAATTCTGATTCAAGGCGACCAGCGTGATAAGCTTGTTAAATTTCTGCAGCAAGATGGCTACAAAGTAAAAAGAGGAAATTAAACTACTAAAAATACCCGCTCTTCTTCCGGTCTTCCAAGGATGTTTCAGAGCGCTTATCATCAGCCCTTGTACCACGTTCTGTTTTGCGTGAAGCTGCTACTTCAAGAATTATTTTTTCCAATGTATCTGCATCAGACTCAACCGCACCTGTTATCGGCATATCTCCGCAAGTGCGAAAGCGTACCTGCTTTACTTCTGTTTTTTCTTCAGGTTTTATTTTGAGCCAGGGAGAAACTGACAATATACTTCCATCTCTTACCACTACTTCTCTGTTATGCGCAAAGTACAGACTTGGAATGGGTATATTTTCCATGTGAAGGTATTGCCAAACATCCATCTCGGTCCAGTTAGAAATAGGAAATACTCTGAAATGTTCACCCTGATTTTTTCTTCCATTGAACAAATTCCATAACTCTGGTCTTTGGTTCTTCGGATCCCACTGTCCGAATTCATCTCGATGTGAAAAGAATCGTTCTTTTGCGCGGGCTTTTTCTTCATCTCTGCGGGCACCACCCATGGCCGCATCAAACTTATACTGCTCAATTGTATCTAATAAAGTAACTGTTTGTAAAGCATTGCGGCTCGCATTTAAGCCTGTTTCTTCTTTCACCCTTCCTTTATCAATACTCTCCTGTACAGAACCTACAATAAGTTTTACGCCCAACTCCTTTACAAGCCAATCTCTGTACGCCATCGTCTCCGGGAAATTATGACCTGTATCTATATGCACCAATGGAAAAGGAATGCGTGCCGGATAAAAAGCTTTACGCGAAAGAAAAGCGAGTACAATTGAATCCTTTCCTCCTGAAAAAAGCAGACATGGATTTTCAAATTGTGCTACAACTTCGCGAATCACATATACTGCTTCTGATTCAAGTTCTTTTAAATGATTGAGATAATACTGGCTCATGATTTATAAACTTATTTTAGGGATAATCAATTTTAATAATGCTTCAATTGATTTTTCTACCGGCCATTCATGTGTGGGTATGCTGATGGCCGGTTGAAGCGGTGCTTCATAAGGTGAATCTATTCCAGTGAAATTCTTTACCTCCCCTGCCCTGGCTCTTTTGTAAAGTCCTTTCACATCTCTTTGCTCACAAACTTCAATCGGACAATCAACAAATACTTCCATAAAATTATTTTCACCAACTATTGATTTTACTTGATATCTATCGGCCCTGAAGGGCGAAATAAATGCAGACAGTAATATCAAACCTGCATCAACAAAAAGCTTACTAACTTCTGCAATTCTGCGAATATTTTCTACACGGGCTTCATCTGTAAAACCAAGGTCTTTGTTTAGTCCGCTGCGAATGTTATCTCCATCCAAAAGGTAAGTTTTAAAACCCTTTTCAAATAATGCGGCTTCTAATTGTGCCGCAAGAGTTGATTTACCAGAACCCGATAAGCCTGTAAACCAAATGAGTAGTGGCTTTTGTTCAAGCAGATATTGCCTGTCATTATCGCTCACTTTTCCTTGTATGGGATAAATATTTTTCATTTAAGTAAGTTGATAGTAATAACTGATGAAAATGATGCAAACCAATATATACAGCACCGAAAGTGGCGCGCCTGTTTTTACAAAATCTTTAAAAGTATAACCACCTGGTCCAAAAACCATCAGGTTGGTTTGATAACCAATAGGCGTAATGAAATCACCGGAGGCGGCAAATGCAATGGCAATGAAAAATGGTGTTGAAGATACTGCGCTGGCTTCTGCCATGGCCATAGCAATTGGAAACATAATGGCAACCGCTGCCGCATTGGTAATTAAAGTGGTAAGTAAAATAGTAACCAGGAACAACAAGGTAATGCTTGCCACTATGCCATAGCTTTGCGAAATACCCAGCAAACCATTACCAAAAATTCCTGCAACACCAGTTTTCTGCAGGGCAACACCCAAGGCCAAAGAACACACCAGTACCATTAACAAACTCAAATCCAGTTGACGTTTAATTTCAAGAATATTGAGAATGCCCGACACTACAAATACCGCCAGTATGGCAAACAAGACATTAAACAAAGGTACTATGCCTGTAATGCCACAGATCAACGCAAGAAAACTCGCCAAGCCAAGGTAATGCATCCAGGCAGGTTTATTATTGGCAATTGATTTTGGTGTAGATATAATGAATAAATCTTTCTC
>DAOLDI010000093.1:0-7430 GCA_035327445.1 Cyclobacteriaceae bacterium
AGCAAATACAAATACTTCATGTAGACTGTTTACAAGTAAAAACCCTTTGTTCTGATCAATTCTTCTACAGCATCTGGTACGAGATAACGTATAGATTTGTTTTTCTTTACACAGTTGCGGATAAAAGTTGCTGAAATATCCATTAAAGGAGCATTCACAATTTTTACGTTAGGATGCGATTTAAGGGCTGACGGTTGCGTATTGGGCCGGGGATAAACATATAAGCCATAATTATTGAGAATAGCCTCATAATTTTTCCAGCGCTCAAAATTCAGCAGGTTGTCTTCGCCAATAATCACTTTAAATTTTTTTTCCGGATGCTTATCCGACAGATAAGCCAGGGTATTGGCTGTATAGCTGGGTTTGGGTAACCTGAATTCAGCATCACAAACTTCCAGTTTATAATTATCATGTATGGCAGCGCGCACCATGTCAAGTCTGTCGAATTCATGCAATAAATTATTGCTGCGCTTTAGCGGATTCTGCGGTGAGACAACAAACCAGACTTTATCCAGGTCAGACAGCTCAACCATCATATTGGCAATAACCATGTGCCCGGTATGTATGGGATTGAAAGAACCGAAGAATAATCCGATTTTCATTTTAGCAAAAGTTCAGGATTGAACTTTAAATTTATCATATAGGCGCTGAGCTTCAGCAAGCGATTTTTCAAGTTCTTCATTCACCAGCACTACATCAAATTTATCTGCAAAGCCCATTTCAAAATTAGCCTTGAATAAACGGGCCGATAGATTTTCCTCTGTTTCGGTGCCGCGATTTTTAAGGCGTTCTTTCAGTACATCAAGTGAAGGAACTTTAACAAAGACGGCAAGGGCCTTATCGCCAAAATATTTTTTCAGGTTTAAGCCTCCTTTTACATCAACATCAAAAATCACATTTTTTCCTGATGCCCAAATTCTTTCTATTTCAGCTTTTAAAGTACCATAGAAATTTCCGGCATACACTTCTTCCCATTCAATGAATTCATTGTTTTCAATTTTCTTCCTGAATTCTTCAGGGCTCAAAAAGTAATAATGCTTACCATGTATTTCGTGCCTTCCCCTGCGATCGCGCGTGCAGGCAGAAATAGAAAAGCCCAGATCTGGGTTATGTTGAATTAGATGTTGTACAATAGTTGTTTTTCCTGAACCTGAAGGAGCGGAAAAAATAATGGCTCTTCCTCCGCTCACTTTTCTACTGCAGCGTTTACTCTTGACTTGATTGCATCGAGCAGATCATTGGGTACATCTTTACCACAGCATCTGGATTTGAGCAATTCTTTGATAGTCTTGTCGAGGTTGTAAATTTCGTAATAAGGCATGCAGGTTTGAATGTGTTTCACAAACATTTCTTCCTGTTCGGGTGTGGCTTCACCATCCATTACTGCGTTGAGAATTTCAAGGCAGGTTTTGTGATCGGGTTTTTCTTCTTGCTGCTGACTCATCATTAGCAAATTAAGTTTAACATTTAGGTTCAGGCATCTTTATAGCCCATTTTGCGGGCATATTCACTTAACTTTTCTTTTAACAAATTTCTGGCTCTATGTAAACGGCTGCGCACTGTTCCGATCGGTATATCTAAAATCTTAGCCATCTCATCATATTTAAAGCCTTCCAGATCGCACAAAATGATCACCGTTCTGAAATCAACATCCAAAGCATTTAATGCATTGGAGATTTCATCTCCAATCATGTCTTGCAATGTTTCAGCTCGCAAATCTGTGGTAATCACTTCATCTACATCATCAGAATTGTAATAGCCTTCAACTTCCTGATAATCTACCTTGGCTGGCTCTTTACTCTTCTTGCGGTAATCGTTTATGAAGCTGTTCTTCAGAATTCGGAACAGCCATGCCTTGGCATTAGTTCCTTGTTGAAAGGAGTCGATGAAACGATAAGATTTCAGAAAAGTATCCTGCACCAGGTCTTTGGCATCGTCTTCATCCAATGTTAAGCGATAGGCAAAATTATACATGGAGTTTATGTGTGGCATAAACTCGTTATTGAAGATATCGTTCTTCTGCTTTTTTGTATAATCTGCTCTGGACTCTTCGCTCATGTATACTGTAAAATGAAGTCAAAAGTGCATATTTTTTTTGAATCTGTACGCATCAGGCATTCAATAACTCATCATACATCTGCTGAAACTGCGCTATTGTATCTTTAATGTTCAAACGGTTTTTAATGTGCTCTTTTGCGGCTTCACCGTATATCTTCACAAGCTGGCGCTGCTGATCATATTTTAAAATAGCCTCAGCCAAAGCCTGGGGATTTTTGGAGGGTACCACCAATCCGCACTTCTCATTGATCACTAAATCAACATTACCGGGGATATCTGTAATTAATGGCGCAACGCCCAATGACATGGCCTCTATTACAGCCTTGGTGATAGCTTCTCCCTTAATAGATGCAAGCACAAAAACATCACAGGCTTTCACTACATTCAACACATCTTTTCTATAGCCAAGCTGGTGGATATTGTTTTTGATAGGGCTTTCATCAATCAACTTTTTAAACTCAGGCGCATCCATATCGCGCCCAAGCAACAGCAAATGAATGTTGGCATCAGCAGGCAAATAATGTGTTGCTTTCAATAAATATTTTACTCCTTTCATGGGGCGCATGTTGGCTGCGCAAACCAACTTGAGTGCATCTGGCGGAATATGTAATTCAGCAAGCGCATCTGGCTCAATTCCCTCATACCAGGCAAGGTCATGCCCCTTGTTAATGGTGATGAGCTTTCGCTCGCTCACAAAATTTTTCAGGAATAATTGCCTGATCGCTTCAACCAGGCAAACGATTTTATCTACCCTTGGGCTCAGGTATTTGATATACATAAAAGGATCGTACCAATGAATATTGCCTGTATAACCCCGGTATAAAATCACTTTTACTTTGGTGCCATAAGCCGCCATAATTCCATTCGGCATTGAGGGACTATTGAAAAGGTGAAGTATATCATAATTCCCATTTACAATTTCATCTTTGATTATGCTTACATCTTTTCTGCTGAGTTTTTTGGTGGGATGATATTCTATTACTTTAATTCCTGCCTCTCTGAATCTTTGAATGTATTGCGATTCCGGATAAGTCATAATACTTACCTCATAGCCTGATTTTTGCAATGCAATAAATATTTCGGCCTCTGAGCGTACGGTAACAGTTTCTCTGTAATCAGAAATCACCAGAATTTTTATTGCCACAACGTATATCCTTAGTTTTAAACTACAACAAAGATTGTATAATTTACTTATAAACAATAGGCTGAATACTGAAATACTTATATGAGTAAATACAACTAATTTTGTTTGATAAGGTACCTGCATCGCAGAAGTACATCAATTAAATCAATAAATTTGAGGCAGACCCATTTCCCATGAATACAGTAAAGATTTCAGCTGTAATAATTACCCTCAATGAAGAAGATAATATAGCACGTTGTCTTGAATCCATTAAAAATATTGTTGATGAAATAGTTATTGTAGATTCGTTCTCAACAGATAAAACAGAAGAGATAGCAGCTCGTTATCGCGTAAAATTCATCAAGCATAAATTTGAGGGATATGTTGAGCAAATAATCTTTGCAACAGGGCAGGCATCAAATGACTACATTCTTTCAATTGACGGAGACGAAGCCTTATCTGAAACACTGCAGCAATCAGTGCTTGAAGTGAAAAAAAACTGGACACACGATGCGTATTCTTTTAACAGACTGAATAACTATTGCGGTACATGGATAAAACATGGGGTATGGTATCCGGACATTAAAACCAGATTATGGGATCGAAGAAAAGGAAACTGGGGAGGCGAAAACCCGCATTACAAAGTGACGCTAAATCCAGGCTCAAAATCAAAACATATTAAAGGTGATTTGCTGCACTACACTTACAAAAAACCTTTTGATCAGTATCTTCAGATGAACCGCTTCTCTGAAATTGCTTCTAAAGTTGAATTTACTAAAGGAAAAAAAACCGTTCCGCTTTTTCACTTATGGCTATACCCCATTTTTGTTTTTATCAAAAGCTATATCATAAAGCTTGGCATGCTGGATGGATACTATGGCTGGATATTGAGTAAAAATGAGGCATACTTCAGGTACATGAAATACATGAAACTGAAATTTCTGTGGGACGAGCACAGGAAAGCAACAAAAAATAAGGCCGGATAAACCGGCCATATTTTTTTACCTGGAAGCAAGCAGGTTAAAAGATTTAATCATTCCCAGGAACTCTTGTCGGTATCCTTCTTTGTCTTTACCCTTGGCGGCCGCTGCAAGTTCATACACCTCATCCATACTATAAGCATTTACATATTCAGATTCACGCAGAATCATTCCAAATGCTGCCACTGCTGCCGACCACCTGAAGTTATCAGAGCTTTTTTGCAGACTTACTGCATGATCAATTAAAGGCTGAACAATAAGCTTACTCTGTTCTCCATCTGGTTGTTTGTACCTTAACTTCACCGTCATTAATTCTTTTGATTTATGTGCGGTTGGGTCAATCTTGGTTTGCTGATATTTAAGTGGGTCAATTTTGAAGAACTCACTTTCCACACCAGTTGGTATAATTTCATACAAAGCGGTCACGGTATGTCCCGAACCTAAATCGCCTGCATCTTTTTTATCATTGTTGAAATCTTCACTTTTCAACATTCTGTTTTCATATCCGATTAAACGATAAGCCTGCACTTTGGCAGGGTTAAACTCTACCTGAATCTTTACATCTTTAGCAATGGTAAAGAGTGTTCCACCAAATTCATTCACCAATACTTTTTTGGCTTCCATCAGGTTATCGATGTACGCATAATTACCATCGCCCTTGTTGGCTAAGGTTTCCATTTTTGAATCCTTATAATTGCCCATACCATAACCCAGCACACTCAGAAATACACCACTCTTTTTTTCTTCTTCAATCAATCGTTCCATGGCCGCATTGCTAGATTCACCTACATTGAAATCACCATCCGTTGCCAGAATTACCCGGTTGTTTCCTCCTTTAATAAAATTTTCTTTGGCAACTTTATAAGCCAAACGCAAACCTGCACCACCGGCAGTTGAACCGCCCGCTTCCAGTTTTTCGATAGCTTGCTTAAGCGTTTGTTTTTCATTGCCAGGTGTTGAGGGCAAAACCAAACCGGCTGCACCAGCATAAACTACTATAGCTACGCGATCTTGCGCACGCAATTGCTCAGTCAACATCAGGAAAGATGACTTTACTAATGGCAGTCGGTCGGGCGTATTCATAGAACCGGAAACATCAATTAAAAATACCAGGTTGGAGGGAGGCAAATTCTCAGTAGAAATATTCTTCCCTTGCAAGCCTATGTGCACCAATTTGTGTTTTGCATTCCAGGGTGCATCACTGATTTCTGTAGTAATGGAGAAAGGATGTTCATCTTTTGGTTGTGCATAATCGTAAGTGAAATAATTCACCAACTCTTCAATGCGTACAGCATCTTTTGGTGGTTGTTGGCCCCAGGTAAGGTGTCTTCTCACTAAAGCAAAAGAGGCTGCATCAACATCTATTGAAAAAGTTGAGAGTGGATTGCGCAAGGCCTCATGAAAAATATTTTCATGAATGGTGGCAAACTCATTGGTGTTGTGCTGCACAGGATCATAGTCATGATGATAATTGTAATATTGACCCGCTTCAGGTACGCGCTCTCGTTTTGACCTTGCATTATGTCTGTCAATACCATAAGCTGTTACAACAACTTCAGAAAGTTGGGTATGATCAGCCAGAAGTTTAACATCAATAATCTGATTTTGTCCAATTTTAACTTCCTGCGTTTTATAACCAACAAAAGAAAACACCAATGTGCCTGTGTTTGCATTAACACTCAATTGATAGTTACCATGTACATCGGTTATAGTGCCCGTCTTGCTTCCTTTCAAAACTACATTTACACCGGGTAAGGCATCACCTGTGTGAAAGTCGGTAACCTTGCCTTTAATCTGTAAAGGCTGACTGGGCGCAAAAGCCAAAAGGCTAATGACCCAAAGTAAAATGACAAGTTGTGTTTTCATGTTTTTGACTGTTTGTTTCCGCTGAGATGCCTGCAGCACTGAAATTCCATAAGCTTTGAAAGATTTTTTTTACTTTGAGCTTTACTATGCAGCATAGCCCTGATGATCTGGAACTGATTGCCCGCTACAAAAAGAGCGGAGATATGGCTGTGCTTGCGCAATTGTACCAGCGTTATACACACCTGGTATATGGACTTTGTCTGAAATATTTGAAAGACCGGGAGGAAAGTCAGGACGCGGTGATGCAGATTTTTGAAAAACTGAGAGAGAGCCTGAAACAACATGAAGTACAGTATTTCAAAAGCTGGCTATATGTTACCAGCAAAAACCATTGCCTTATTTTGCTGCGTGCCCGCAAAAAAGAGCTGAAATTGAGGGAAAATATTGCCGAAGAAACTATGGAAAATCAGCTCTTGTTGCATCATGAAGAAGAACAGGGCCTGGAGCAAAACCTGGGCAAATTGGAAAAATGCATAGAAGAACTTGCAGAGGAGCAAAAAAGCTGTGTAAAGCTTTTTTACCTTGAAGAGCAATGCTATAAAGATATAGCGCAAGCCACAGGTTATGATTTGAAAAAAGTGAAGAGCTATATACAAAACGGCAAACGCAACCTGAAAATTTGCATGGAGCGAAAAGATGAGTAAAGAAAAAGACGATAGCAAAAGAGCCATTTCAAGAGAAGAATTAGCGGCTTATCTCAATGAAAAGATGAGCGCAGAAGAAATGCATGCTTTCGAAAAAAGAGCGCTTGATTCTGCTTTTGAAACCGAAGCTATGGAAGGCCTTGAAACCTTAACTGCGCAAGAACTTGATGCAGACCTGAAAGCTTTGGATAAGCGCTTAGCACCAAAGTCTGGCAAAAATTTCTGGATGGGGCCTTTACGCATAGCAGCTGCTGTTACGCTGCTCTTAAGTTTTGTCTGGCTGATTTATTTCATCAATCAACAAGACAATTTCAGAAAAGAAGATTTGAGTTTACAGCAGCCCGCAATAACAGAAGAAGCTCTTGCTGCAGATGAACTGGAAGAAGCAACTGAAAATGATATAGAAGAGCCTAAATCACAAGAAGTATTGAGTAAATCATTCATTGCGCAAGCAGAGCCTGAAACACAAATTCCATCCGAAGAAAAAGAAATCGAGAATATAGAAGTAACAACTCCAGCTTTAATTGATGATAAGCTTGTTGCGGCAAGTGCAGAAGCAAAGGAAATAAGAATAGCTGAAGCAGCAGCAAAAGATATTGAAATGGCAGCTGCAGATAATGCTAAACTTGCCAAGCGAAGTACGCTTCGTGCCAGCGAGGCTGTAAGCAGTGCAAGTTCTTCTTTAACACGCATCAGAGGAAAAGTTACTTCGGCAGATGATGGCGCTGCAATGCCGGGAGTTAACATAGTTTTAAAGGG
>DAOLDI010000094.1:0-7421 GCA_035327445.1 Cyclobacteriaceae bacterium
ACCATGGCCGCGAGCGGATGAGCCAGGGATTGGCAGCAAATGGATTATTGGGAACAATAGGTGGGGCGATGGGTCAAAACCCGGGTTTAACCAAAGCCATATTTCTTCAATCTATGGGTATTGGCACTCAACTTGGTATGCTGAAGTTTTCAAGAACACATGAAAGCGAAGCCGATAAGATGGGTTTGATATTTATGGCTATGGCAGGCTATAATCCGGAGGCTGCTCCTAAATTTTGGGAACGCATGCAAACCATGTCGGGCGGACAAGCACCACCTGAATGGCTATCAACACACCCTTCACACGATACGCGCATCAGAGATTTGAATGCTGCTATTCCAGAAGCGATGGAGTATTACAAAAAAACACAATAAATCAATAATTAAGAAGTGGGTCAATTGACCCATTTTTTTTTATCAAGCTAAATTATGATATACGTGTTGCACATCATCATCACTCTCCAGGGCATCAATTAATTTCAGCACTTCATCTTGTTCTTCTTCTGTTAACTCTTTTGTGGTAGCCGGTATGTATTGCAAAGCAGATGATGTTGCATTAAGTCCTTTGGCCTCTATGAATTTTTGCATGCTGCCAAAATCAGCAAAGCGGGTAATGATGCTTACTTCCGTTTCATCTTTCTCAATGTCTTCAGCACCGGCATCAATCAGTTCAAGTTCTAATTCTTCCAGGTTTATATGGGCTGGTTCAAATTTGAAAACACCTTTACGTTCAAACATGAATGATACTGAACCCGAATTACCCATGCTGCCACCGTTTTTAGAGAAGGCAAGTCGCACATTGGCAACAGTTCTGGTTGGATTATCTGTTGCGCATTCAACAACTATTGGCACACCATGCGGTGCGTAGCCTTCGTACATTACTTCCTGAAAATCTTTTTCTTCTTTTGATGATGCTCTTTTGATGGCCGCTTCAACACGGTCTTTAGGCATGTTAACACCTTTGGCATTTTGTATGGCTACACGCAGTTTTGGATTGCTTTCAGGATTAGGGCCACCCGCTTTTACGGCAATGGCAATTTCTCTGCCCACTCTTGTAAAGGCTTTCGACATTTTGTCGTAACGGGCAAACATTTTGTGTTTACGTTTTTCAAAAACTCTTCCCATACTTTAATTCAGATTCAATATTTATTTACCGAAGTCTTCCAGTTTGATTTCAGTTAGTTTACGCTTGGTGTCAAGTGGGAAATCTCCTTGCATCATCCAGTCGTAATAACTGGGTTCTGATTTAAGCACAGATTTCACCGTTTTATTTTTATGCTTTCCGAAATTAAAAACCACTTCGCCTTTTTCGTTTTTGCTAAATCTTCCGGCCAGATCAACCACATCAGCTGATAGCATTTGATGCAAGTGCGCCATATCCGTATTAATTATCCCAATTTTTTTGCCCTGCATATCTGTTACAGCCTTGCCGTCATATCTTTCAAGTTGGGCTATTAATACCTCCAATGTGGCCAGAGCATCGGCTTCAGCTGAGTGCGCGTCTTCCAGCTCTTTGTCGCAATAAAATTTATAGGCTGCGCTCAAAGTTCGCTTTTCCATCATGTGAAAAATTTTTTGAGCATCTATTACCCTTCGCTTACTAAAATCGAAATCAACTTCTGCACGCAGAAATTCTTCGGCCAGAATGGGTATATCAAATTTCTGCACATTGAAGCCTGAGATGTCGCAACCCTCCATAAACCTGGCGTATTCTTTGGCTAATTCTTTGAACAAGGGTTTATCTTTTACATCTTCATCATAAATACCATGAATAGCTGATGAAGCTGCCGGAATAGGGAAGCCCGGATTTACGAGATTTGATTTGGTGATGCGCTCACCAGATGGCATTAATTTTACAACCGCAATTTCAACAATTCTGTCTTGTGAAATATTGGTGCCAGTAGTTTCAAGGTCGAATATGCAAAGTGGATTGCTGAGCTTTATTTTTAAATCTCTCATCAGGGTTTTAAGTTTTGTGCAAGCGCTTGCATATCAATGCCATTGAAGGTACCAGAGCTCATCATCAGTAAATTTTTGTGCTGCCAGTTTTGCGCCTGAAGGTATTCCAGCAAATTATCAGAGCTTTCAAAAACCATAATGGCATTATCGCCAAATGCTTTTTTAATATCTTCTTCAGTTAAGTGATCAAAACCTTTTTGCTTTACTTTTTCAGGATTAAAGTATACGAGGGCTTTGCTGGCAAAGCGCAAGGTACCTTCGTACTGTTTAATAAAGTTTTTATTCAAACTGCTGAAGGTATGCAACTCAAGGCATGCAACCAGTTCACGGTCAGGGTACATCTCTTTTACTGCATGACAGGTGGCCTTCACTTTTGATGGAGCATGCGCATAATCTTTAAAGAAAGTAAAGCTGTTATTTTCTATTACTTTTTGTAAGCGTCCAGAAGCGCCTTCAAAATGTTGAATAGCGTGATAAAACTGTTCATTGGTAATACCAATTTTCTTGAGCACTTCTTTGGCTGCGCTTATGTTTTGCATGTTGTGCTTGCCAAAAATTTTAAGTGGTACATTTATTTTATTGTCATCAATCAGATAGGCTTTACCGTTTTCTTCCTGATAGGGGTGACTGCGATAGGGCACACTGATAACATCAGTTCTTTCTTTACCGCCAATTACAGTGGCCATGGCATCTTCCTCACAATAAATCAAGGCACCAGCTTTTGGGGTTGCATCAGCAAAAACATCAAACTGTTTTACATAGTCATCTTCAGTGGGATATACATTGGCATGATCCCATGATATGCCACTGATTACGCCAATATGATGTTTGTACCTGATGAATTTTGGAGTGGGGTCAAGTGCGGAAGAAAGATATTCATCACCTTCAATGATGATAATTGGAGCATTTGATAAACGCACAGTTTTTTTCATTTTGCCCACACGGGCTCCAATCACATAATCAAAAGGTTTTTTATAGAAGTCTAGCACATGAATGATCATGGCTGTAATGGTAGTTTTACCATGGCTGCCGGCTATAACTATGCGGTGTTTATTGGCAGCATGCTGTAAAATAAAATCAGGAAAAGAGAGAATGGGTATTTGCAATTCCTGTGCTTTGAGTAGCTCGGGGTTATCGATTTTGGCATGCATGCCCAGAATGACCAAATTGATAGAGCTGTCTATTTTTTCTGGCCTCCAGCCCTGACTTTCTGGTAAAAGCCCTGCTTCTGCCAATCTGCTGCGGCTGGGTTCAAAAATCTCATCATCAGAACCTGATACTGCATAACCAGCCTCTTTCAAAGCGATGGCGAGGTTATGCATAACGCTGCCGCCTATGGCAATAAAATGTATCTTTCCACCTGCAGGTATCATGAGCAATTATTTTGAGCAAATTAAGAGAAAAAGGCTGTGCAGGGCAATGAATTATCAAGTTCTGTTGTTAATAATTGGAAATAGATGTGGAAAGCTTCGTGTAAAATGTTGACAATTCCATCTACTTTACAAGTGCAGCATCAGATTTTAAAATGAATTTGGTGAACATCAATGTTTTACAATTTTTAGTGTTACAGAAAGTAAAATGTGTGCAAGTTGTTAAGCTCATTTTTTAGGTTTGCTGCTTAACAAAAAATCGCAAAACTTATACAACAACCACTGTATGGAGCAAAGCAGGTCAACGCCATTGAGGGTAGGTCACAAGTCCGGTAAACTGATTGCAAGAGATATATCAGAAAGCCTGGGTAAGTTACCCCCTCAGGCACTTGATCTTGAAGAAGCGGTTTTGGGTGCGCTTATGCTCGAAAAGAATGCACTCACTTCGGTAATTGAATTTCTAAAAGCAGAGCATTTTTATGCCGAGGCCAACAAAGAAATTTATACGGCCATTGTTGACCTTTTCTCTAATACAGAACCGGTTGATATGCGCACTGTGGTTGCACAATTGCGTAAGAATGGCAAGCTGGAATTAGTAGGTGGTGCTTATTACATTGCCGAGTTAACATCCAAAGTAAGCTCTGCCGCTAATATTGAATACCATGCCCGTATTGTAATTGAGATGGCCATAAAGCGAGAGCTCATCAGCATAGCCTCTCAAATACATAACGATGCCTACGAAGACACCACAGACGTTTTTCAGTTATTGGATAAAACTGAGCAGGCTATTTTCAAAATATCTGATTCAAACCTGCGAAAGAATTATGACTCCATGCGCGACCTTATGCGCATGGCCATTCAGGAAATACAAGACCGCAAAAATCATAAAGATGGCTTAACAGGCATTGCCAGTGGTTTCACCCGCCTCGACAGGTTAACCTCTGGTTGGCAAAAATCAGATCTGGTTATCATTGCCGCCAGACCAGGTATGGGTAAAACAGCTTTCATTGTTTCGGCCTTGCGCAATGCGGCTGTTGATTTTGAAAAACCCGTTGCGATATTCTCATTGGAGATGTCTTCAATTCAATTGGTGAACCGATTAATTTCGGCAGAAGCTGAACTTGAATCAGAAAAAATCAAGAAAGCGAACCTGGCTGAATTTGAATGGCAACAATTGGTGCATAAAACAAGCCGCCTAACCAAGGCCCCGATTTTTATTGATGATACACCTGCATTATCTATACTTGAGTTAAGAGCCAAATGTCGCAGGTTAAAAGCAGAGCATAATATTCAAATGATTGTGATTGATTACCTGCAGCTGATGAAAGGTGATTCAGTTGGTGGTGGTAATCGCGAACAGGAGATAGCTTCTATTTCAAGGGCTTTGAAAGGTATTGCCAAAGAATTGAATGTTCCGGTAATTGCCCTCTCACAGTTAAGTCGTGCAGTTGAAACACGCGGTGGAGATAAGCGCCCGCAATTGTCTGACTTGCGTGAATCTGGATCTATTGAGCAAGATGCTGATATGGTAATTTTCTTGTACAGACCAGAATACTACAAAATCACAGAAGATGATGGTGGTATGCCAACACAAGGTTTGGCAGAAGTAATTATTGCCAAGCACAGAAACGGTTCTTTAGACACAGTTAAGCTTAAGTTTATTGGCAAGTTCACCAAGTTTGCTGATTACGAAGAGCACATTGGCATGGCGCCAGAGAATTCGTCTTTTGGAATGATTACAAGAGGAAGCAGAATAAATGAAAGCAGGGATTTCTCTGCGCCTCAAGCACCAGATAGTTCTGTTGATGATGACGCTCCATTTTAATCACTCATATTTTAATTGAATACTTGTCGGCTGCTTAAATTTCTATAGCCAGCCTGAATAATAATTCAACCGCTTGTAATAAGGCAGGCAAAGAGCTGAATCTTATTGTTAAAATTCAAGCTTCCAATCACTATAACTATGTATTTGAAAAATCATTTTAAATCATTGTTGATGCTGTTGCTACTGCTGCCCCTGATAACGGCTGCACAGAACTACAGCAATCACGCACAAATAACACAACGTTTAAAAAGCCTGGAGAGCAATCACAGGGCCCTGGTTAAACTTCAATCAATAGCCAAAACCACCGGAGGCAAAGACATCTGGATGCTTGAAATTGGCAGTGGCGATCGCGATAAAAATCCTGCTATTGTAGTAGTGGGTGGTGTTGAAGGCAGCCATTTACTGGGGCAGGAACTTGCCTTGGGTTTTGCTGAAAAGCTTTTGGCTGCTGCACAGCAAGACAGCATTAAGCGTATACTGGCCAGTACGGCCTTTTATGTTTTTCCCAGCATGAGCCCTGATGCCGCTGAACAATACTTTGCAAGGTTGAAGTATGAGCGAAGCGCCAACGCAACGCCTACTGATGATGACCGCGATGGCAAGGTAAATGAAGATGGCTTTGATGATTTAAATAATGACGGACTGATTACCATGATGCGGGTGGAAGATCCTACAGGAAGCTGGAGGACACATCCGGCAGATCCGCGCATTATGGTTCAAGCCAATAAGGAAAAAGGAGAGTCTGGAAAGTACCTCATGTTTACTGAGGGAACCGACAATGATAAAGACGGCCAATTCAATGAAGATGGGGAAGGCGGTATTCATTTCAATAAGAGTTTAACATTTGATCCTCCATATTTTCAGGCAGGTGCCGGGGAACATCCTGTTTCAGAACCTGAAAACAGGGCATTGTTAGACATGCTGCACGAGAAATTCAACGTGTTTGCCGTAGTAACTTTTGGCCCCGCCAATAATCTTACTGACCCCCTCAAATTCGATGCATCCAGGACAAGACAGCGGGTAATTACCGGTATTTTAAATGGAGATGCCAAAGTGAACCGCATGGTGAGCGATATGTACAAGCAGGCAGTTAAAAACAAAGATGCTTCAGCGGCAGCAGGTACTCAGGGCGATTTTTTCCAGTGGGCTTACTTCCACTACGGTCGCCAAAGTTACAGTACTCCGGGCTGGTGGATGCCCAAATTTGAAGTGCCCAAAGATTCAGCTTCTGCAGCTAAATACAAGCCAAATGAAGACAAGAATGTTGAAGTAGATTTTCTGCGTTGGGCCGAAAGCCAGAACATTGATGCCTTTGTAAACTGGACCAAAGTGAACCATCCTGATTTTCCGGGTAAGAATGTAGAAGTTGGTGGTTTCAAGCCATTCGTAAAGGCAAATCCACCTTACAGTATGGTACCAAAACTGGTTGATGATCATACTAAATTCTTGCTGAGTATGGCCTCACGTAAACCAGAGATTGATATCGTAAACCTCAAAACAGAATCTTTAGGCGATGGCGTTAGCAGAGTTACCTTCAGCATTCAGAATAAAGGATATTTCCCCGCTGTGGCAGATGTGGCCAGAAATAACTACTGGGTGAAGCTGGTAAAAATTACCCTGAATACTGCCTCTGGTCAGCAACTGATCAGTGGCAACAAAATTACCCTGCTCAATAACCTTGAAGCAGGTGAGAGTCAGGAGTACAGCTACCTAATTCGGGGTAAGGGGAAAGTGAGTGTGGAAGCAGGAGCGCCACAAATGGGATTCAAAAAATTGGAGCTAAATCTATAATTGATTTGATATGAAGCGTTTAATAATATTATCATTATCTATAGCCTTATTCTCAGCTACTTATGCTCAGGATGGCAGTATGTTTTTCAGGGCGGCAGGCAGTCCTGAAAATCCGAAGGTACCCATGCTGTGGAACCGCTATTACAACTATGCCGGCATTACTGATTTCTGTAAAAAACTGGCAGCTGCACATCCTGATTTGGTTAAGCTAAGTTCAATTGGCAAGAGCTATCAGGGCAAAGATTTATGGTTGCTTACCGTAACAGATTTCAAGAAAGGTAAACATGAAGAGAAGCCTGGCTTCTACCTCGATGGCAATATCCACTCAAACGAAATTCAGGGTACTGAGTTTGCCATGTATGCAGCCTGGTACCTGGCAGAGAATTTTAAAGATGTGGACTTTATCAAAGAGCTATTGGCCGAAAGGGTATTTTATATCGTACCTAGTATTAATCCTGACGGAAGAGACAATTACAT
>DAOLDI010000095.1:0-7389 GCA_035327445.1 Cyclobacteriaceae bacterium
GAGGGCTTCCATCTTGATTAAGTCCTCTCTGTTTTTTTTTACTATATGAATCCCTTTAGGGATATAATATCGGTAAAACATAAATTTTATTTTATTAGAGTCCCGTTAGGGACGAAATATCTTTCAAAGAGCATGACACCTGTGCTTATCTTATTGGAATACCACTTTGCTTGAGGTAATTTTTTAAATCTGGAATTTTAATTTCACCAAAATGAAAAATGCTTGCAGCCAGAGCTGCATCTGCCTTTCCCATTAAAAACACTTCTGCAAAATGCATCATATTGCCCGCACCGCCTGAAGCTATAATCGGAATTTTTAATAATTGATATAATTTTTCCAGCGCATCATTGGCAAAACCGGCTTTAGTACCATCATGGTCCATGCTGGTAAACAATATTTCGCCTGCTCCGCGTTCCTGCCCTTCTTTTGCCCAGGTGAATAGCTTCTTATCACTTGCTTGCCTGCCGCCATGACTATGCACTGTCCATGCATTGCTGATTTTCTTGGCATCAATGGCCAGCACAATACATTGAGACCCAAAGGCACTTGACAAATCATTAATCAATTGCGGATTTCTGATGGCAGCTGAATTCACACTCACTTTATCTGCACCGGCTTCAAGCAAGCGACCAACATCTTGCACTGAATTAATACCACCACCCACTGTGAAGGGGATGTTGATATGCCGGGCAATATCTTTGACCAATTGCGCAAATGTTTTTCTGTTTTCTACGGTAGCATTGATATCCAGAAAAACCAGCTCATCTGCACCTTGCGCTGCATAGGCTGCAGCCAGTTCCACCGGCTCACCGGCATCGCGTATGTTTACAAAGTTCACACCTTTTACGGTGCGACCCTCTTTAATATCAAGACAGGGAATGATTCTCTTGCTTAGCATTTTTTTGGCATTAGGTATTTGGTATCCCGAAGTCTCGGGAGGCATTTGGTATTAGGCATTAGGTTTAATTGGTTTATTAATAAGAGTTTGGAATTTGTCATTTGAGATTTGGAATTTACTGAATACTACTCAATGCTTCCGGAGCAATTTTGTTTTCATAAATAGCTTTACCTACAATAGCGCCATATACTCCTGTGTTTTTGAGTTTGATTAAATCATTCAGCTCAGATACGCCACCACTCGCAATGAAATGGATCTCCGGAAATTGCTTAACTAAATTTTCATATAAACTAAAATTTGGCCCCTGTAACATACCATCTGTACTGATATCTGTACATGTCACGTATTTCAGTCCGCCCTCTGCATAAGATTCAATGAGTTCTTCAATTTGCCATCCGCTTGCTTCTTGCCAGCCGTGTATGGCTACTTCATTGTTTTTCACATCGGCACTGAGAATAATTTTTCCTGCGCCAAATTCATTCATCCAGCCTTTAACTTTTTCAGGTTCTTTTACGGCAATGCTTCCAATGTTAACCTGTTCTATACCCAAAGAAAACAAACGCTCAATTTCTGCTGCTGTTTTAATGCCTCCACCAAAATCAATTTTGAGTTGGGTGTTTTTTGTGAGCGATTCAACCACCTTCCAGTTAATAACTTTACCTGCTTTGGCTCCGTCTAAATCTACCAGGTGCAAATGTGTTAGGCCTTCAGCTTCAAAAGATTGAGCTACATCCAATGGATTTTCATTGTAAATCTTTTTGAGTGCATAGTCACCCTGACTCAGGCGAACGCATTTACCATCAATAATATCTATGGCGGGGAAAACTATCATAATGTTAAAAAGCTTTTTAAAATCTTTTCGCCAACTGTGGCCGATTTCTCTGGATGAAATTGTACGGCATAAAAATTATCTTTTTGCATAGCCGCGCTGAAATCGTGTATATGATTGCAGCAGGCTATTGTATATTCATTTAAGGGAACATAATAGCTGTGCACAAAATAAACCTGTTCAGTTTCTATTTCTTTTGGCATGAAGCCTTTGACGTTATTCAGGGAATTCCAGCCCATGTGCGGAACTTTGTATCCAGGCACATCTTCAAATCTTTTTACATCTACAGGAAAGATATTGAGGCAGTCGGTATTGTTTTCTTCTGAATGCCTGCAGAGTAATTGCATGCCCAGACAAATGCCAAGTACAGGCTGACGCAATGCAGTTATGATTTTATCCAGCCTTTTTGCCTTTAAATAAGCCATAGTTGTACTTGCCTCACCAACACCAGGAAAAATTACCTTATCAGCTGATTGAATTTTTTCAGCTTCATCTGTAACAATGTAATCGATACCTAATCTGTCAAGCGCATAACTCAGCGATTGAATATTTCCTGCGTTGTATTTTATTACTGCAATCATTTGAATTACGAATGTAAAATTGGGATTGACGAATTATTTATTAAGGTTATTCCTGGTAGTTACTATTGACTTAACAATGATAGCAAGAAGCTCATTTCCTTCATTCTTTAATCTATCTATCTCAATAGATTTATCTTCATTAAAATATTGGAGTAAGTCAAGGAAGAAAATCGTTTCATCTAACTCTTCTTCAACGATTTTGAGTTTATTTATAAAGTCAGCTTTTGATTTACCTCTGCATGCAGCATAATAATTTGCTGCAGAACTGCTTGATGAACGTATAAGTTGATTGCAATAGGCATTATTTATTGTATTTGATTTTGTTTCTTTTATCAAAATTGCAACTTGAATTGCAAATTGTTTGAATCGCTGTTTTAATTTCTCAATACTCATTTTATTCAAAATTTTACATTCATCATTCTAAAATCATAACTCTTCATTCTACATTCTTCATTCTACATTCTTCATTTTACAACACTCCTTTCGTACTTGGCAATTGATTCCCTTCTTTCTTTACAGCCATATAAATAGCTTTTGCGAAAGCTTTGAATATGGATTCAATTTTATGATGTTCATTGTTGCCCTCAGCTTTAATATTCAGGTTGCATTTTGCAGTGTCTGAAAATGATTTAAAGAAATGCATGAACATCTCAGTTGGCATTTCACCAATCTTTTCTCTTTTGAATTCGGCATCCCACACCAGCCAGGGTCTACCGCCAAAATCGATGGCAACCTGTGCAAGGCAATCATCCATGGGCAGTAAAAAACCATAGCGCATGATGCCACGCTTGTCACCTAAAGCTTTCAGAAAGGCCTCACCTAAAGCAAGTGCAGTGTCTTCAATGGTGTGGTGTTCATCAATGTGCAAATCACCTTTCACCTGAATATCCAAATCCATCAAACCATGACGCGCAATTTGCTCCAGCATATGGTCAAAGAAGGCGAGGCCGGTATGTATGTTGGCTTTGCCTTGTCCGTCTAATTTGATTTTAATGCTAATATCCGTTTCCTTGGTTGTTCTTTTTACTTCAGCAATTCGTTGGTTTTGCGCTAGCAGGTTGTAGATTTCTTTCCAGCTTGTAGTGGAGAGTGTGCAATACGCTTCCAGGTTTTGTGCTTTAAGCTCAGCCGACTTACCGCCATCATCCAATAATACACCCTGCGCGCCCAAGTTTTTGGCCAGCATGATATCAGTAATTCTATCGCCAATCACAAAAGAATTTTTGAGGTCATATGCGCCTTGCATATAATCCTGCAGCATACCGATACCGGGTTTGCGGGTTTCTTTTTGCTCATGCGCAAATGATTTATCTATATGTATAGATGTAAAACTTATGCCTTCATTTTCAAAAGTCTGAAGCATTTTATTTTGAGCCGGCCAGAATGTTTCTTCCGGAAAGCTTTCCGTTCCCAGGCCATCCTGATTGGTGACTATTACCAATTCAAAATCACATTCACGTGCAATTTTTCCCAACCAGGTAAATACACCCGGATAATACTCAAGTTTTTCCAGGCTGTCAATTTGCTGGTCGGGTGGCTCTATGATGAGCGTTCCATCGCGGTCAATAAATAATACTTTCTTCATATGCGTTTAAGGCTGCTATTAATGCTTTGTTTTCTTCTGGTGTTCCGATGCTTATTCTCAAACATTCTTCACAATGCTGTGCTTTGCTGCGGTCGCGCACTACAATTCCTCTCTTAGTCAGATATTCATATACTGCTTTTGCCGATTTGAATTTAACCAATAGAAAATTGGCATCGCTGGGAAATATATGTTGTACTGATTTAATCGATTGAAGCTTTTCTTGGAGCGCTTCACGTTCAGCAATAATTTCTTTTACCTCTTGTTCGAATTTATCAATATCTGCTAATGTCTCAATTGCCATTTTTTGCGATACCGTGTTGATGTTGTAAGGCGGTTTAATTTTATTGAGAATACCAATCAGTTCGGTACTGCAAAATGCCAGTCCTAATCGCAATCCTGCCAGGCCCCATGCTTTAGATAAAGTTTGCATCACTACCAGGTTATTGTGCTCAGGCAATAATCGACTCAATGATTCTGCCTGGCTGAAATCAATATAGGCTTCGTCTACCACTACAATGCCTTTAAAAGAGGAGATTACTTGTAGTATTTCTTTTTTTACAAGATTGTTTCCACTTGGATTGTTGGGTGAACAAAGAAAAATAATTTTGGCTGATGACGCTTTGTTAAGTAATGCTTGTGCATCCAAACTGAAATCTTCGCGCAGTGGAACTTTAATCAATTCCACACCATGAATATTGGCACTCACCTCATACATACCATAGCTCGGGTTTATGCTGGCAATTTTATCTTTACCCGGTTCGCAAAAAGCCCGTATCAGCAAATCAATTACTTCATCACTGCCATTGCCGATAAAGATGTTATCTGCACTGATGTTTTTGATGACAGAAATACTTTCTTTGAGTTTACGCTGATAGGGGTCTGGGTATCGGTTGAAATCTGTATCGTATGGATTTTCATTGGCATCTAGCCAAACATGCGCCAGACCTTTAAAATCATCTCGCGCTGATGAATAAGGAATCAGCTTTTGAATATTTGCTCGCAGTAAATTATTTAGCTGAATATTCATGATTGCAGTTTTTGTAACCTGATTTCTACTGCTCTGCTGTGAGCTTCAAGTTGTTCTGCTTTGGCCATCTGCATCACTGTATTGCCTAAGTTTTTAATGCCCTGTTCGCTTAGTTGCTGAAAGGTGATGAACTTTTGAAAACTTTCCAGCGATACTCCGCTGTAAGCCCTTGCCGTCCCGTTAGTTGGTAAGGTGTGGTTAGTGCCCGAAGCATAATCTCCGGCTGATTCAGGCGTGTACTGACCGATGAACACTGAGCCTGCATTGATGATTTGCTCAGCAACTTGTTCAGCATCTTTCATATTGATGATGAGATGCTCAGGTGCGTATAAATTGCTGAAAGCAACAGCCTCAGCCTGTTTGTCAAAACAAATGGCTCTTGAATGCGCCAGTGCTTGCAAGGCAAATTCTTTTCTGGGCAGCTTATTGAGTTGCTCTTCGACTTGATTGACAATTGCTTTTACTTTATTTTCATTTGTACTCAACAACATCACCTGGCTGTCGGCACCGTGCTCGGCTTGCGAAAGCAAATCAGCCGCAACAAATGAAGCATCTGCAGTTTCATCGCACAAAATCAAAACTTCTGAAGGACCGGCTGGCATATCTATCGCTACACCTGAAAGATTTACCAACTGTTTGGCTTTAGTTACATATTGGTTACCCGGACCAAATATTTTATCAACAGCAGGGATACTTTCCGTTCCATAAGCCATTGCGGCAATTGCTTGCGCTCCGCCAACTTTGAAAGCACGACTCACTCCGGCTAATTGTGCCGCGAACATTATGGCAGGGTTTACATTTCCTTTTGCATCAGGCGGGCTGCACAAAATAATTTCTTTGCAGCCAGCTAAGCGCGCAGGAATGGCCAACATGAGAACAGTTGAGAAAAGCGGTGCGGTACCACCGGGAATATAAATACCCACTTTTTCTATGGCCACTGCTTTTCTCCAGCAGAAGACCCCCGATGTAGTTTCTATTTTTTCAAAAGTTCGCTGCTGTGCTGCATGGAATTTTTCAATGTTGGCTCCTGCATGTTGTATAGCCAGCTTCAAACTGGCATCAAGTTTATCTGCAGTATTTTGCCATGATTTTTTATCCAGCTCAAGTGAATCAATTTCAACTTTATCGAATTCTGTGGTTAAGGTTTTTAAAGCCTTGTCGCCCCCAATTTTTACCCGCTGAATAATGTTGTTCACTGTGCTGTTCAGGTAATCATTGTTTAAAACTGGTCTTTGACATAAGGTTGCCCAGCTGCTTTTTTCAGGATTTAAATACTGCTTCATCATACAATCATTTTTTCAATAGGAATTACCAATATGCCTTCAGCTCCAAATGCCTTGAGTTTGTCAATGCGCTCCCAAAAGTCATTCTCATCAACTACCGAGTGCAAAGATGACCAGCCTGCTTTGCTTAATGGCAGAATAGTCGGGCTCTTCATACCCGGAATCACTTTTGTAATTTTTTCAATAGCCTCATTAGGACAGTTCAGCAAAATGTACTTATTGTTCTTAGCCTTCTTTACTGCATTGATTCTGAACAGGAGTTTATCTAAAATAGCTTGCTTGGCAGGTGAGAGCTGAGGGTTACTTACCAGTACTGCTTCTGATTGCATTACTACTTCAACTTCTTTTAACCCATTGCTGAGTAAGGTGCTTCCAGTGCTTACGATATCACAAATAGCATCTGCCAGCCCGATACCCGGGGCAATTTCTACCGAGCCGCTGATTTCATGAATGCCGGCATTTATTTTATTTTTCTTCAGCCACTTTTTTACGATGTTGGGATAGGAGGTGGCGATATTTTTTTCTTCAAGTGATTGTATGCCTTTATACTTATCAGCTTTCGGGATAGCGATAGACAATTTGCATTTGGCGAAATCGAGTCGGGCAACAATGTCGTTCTTCTTGTTTTTTTCAATCACAATATTCTCACCCACAATACCGATATCTGCAACATGGTCTTCGATGTATTGCGGAATATCATCATCGCGCAGAAAGAGAATCTCTGCCGGAAAATTTCTGACAGGGGTTTTTAATTGTCCGCGGCCGTTGGCAAAACTGAGTCCGCATTCTTTCAACAGGTTCACAGAGCCCTCTTCCAGTCGCCCCGATTTTTGAATTGCAATTCTTAATACTTCTTTCATTTTGACTTTAATCAATCATTATCTAAACACTTAAAAACAAAAAAGGCTTGTCGCATGACAAGCCTTTTTGATAATTTTTACTATTAATTACATCAAAACATAAACCTGCCCTGCATCATGCGCTTTACATGATGATGGAGATGCAGATTGATGATTGAGGTGTTTTTCATTTCCGGGTGCTAAGTAAACAGTAAAACCTGTAATTACAAATTTTGTTTAGCGGAAAGTAACTTTCCTAAGGGCTTACTCATGATAGCTCCCAATCCGATAGATGAAAAAACAAGCCCCATGCCCCCTAAAATCAAGATTAGAAACCAGCGCTCCAT
>DAOLDI010000096.1:0-7383 GCA_035327445.1 Cyclobacteriaceae bacterium
AAAGTGTGATTGTGATGATGCCGTTAAAATATTTAATGCAATTGGCAGATCGTAAGCCGATCCCTCTTTTCTTAAATCAGCCGGAGCAAGGTTAACAACAATGCGCGTGCGTGGCATGCGAAAACCTAAATTGATGATGGCACTGCCTACCCTGTGCTGACTTTCCTTTACGGCATTGTCGGGCAAGCCACTCATGAAAAATTTAGTGCCTTGTTCAACACTCACCTCAACAGTAATCGTGCGGGCATCAACACCAAACACTGCACTGCCAAATGATCTTGCTAACATCTTATAGTTGCTTTTCTATCAGGAGAATTAAGATATGAATAATTTTGATATGTATCTCCTGTATGCGGTCGGCAAACCCATGATGCGGAACTCTTATTTCAATATCTGCCATTGGGCCAAGCTTGCCGCCATCTTTGCCACTGAGTACAACCACTTTCATGTTTTTCTTTTTGGCAGCTTCAACCGCTCTGATCACATTCAATGAATTACCGCTGGTGCTAAGGGCTAAGAGTACATCGCCAGCATTACCCAAGGCTTCAATGTATCTTGAAAAAATAAATTCAAATCCGTAATCATTGCCAACACAAGTAATATGGCTGGCATCTGAAATGGCTATGGCAGGAATTGCCTCCCTGTTTTCCCTGTATCTGCCGGTAAGTTCTTCAGCAAAATGCATGGCATCGCAATGCGAGCCACCATTACCACATGATATAATTTTTCCTCCGGCTTTAATTGCATGAACAATGGTTGTGGATGCCTGTGAAATTTTGTTAAGCTGATTTTCATCTGCCAGAAAAGCCTGCAGCACATTGGCCGCTTCTTGCAGCTCAGCAGTAACTATAGACTTAAAATCGCTCATGCCCTATTGTGAAGCATCAGGTTTGTTGCTTGCCTCTGTGCTGGTTTTGGTTTTATTGCCTTCCTGTAAGTCGAAGATTTTTGCTTTCAGGTTATTGATCTCAAGATTGAGTTCTTTCTTTTCTGATGCCGCATTGCGACCGACCAAAAAAGACCATGCAATATCCGCAATCATCAAAATGAGACCTAGAAAGGCTCCGTATTTGAAAAGATGAATATTACCCTGCATGCGGATAAGGTATTGCAGGTTCTCTTTCTGACTATCGGCATGTAAAGTGAATATCACTATTACAAGGTGAAACAGTACAAATACTGCATAAAAGATTAGTCTGTGCTTGCTCATAAATTCTATTAAGTGGGCAATATAGGCCTTTCAAAATAGTGATTTTATTTAAAATGAACCAAAATCTTACCTGGCTTGCTGAAATTCACTCAGCTTATGGTAAAGTCCGCCTAATTGCGCCAATTGCTGATGCGTTCCCCTCTCCACTATTTCGCCCTGCTGTATCACCAAAATTTCATCAGCATGTTGCACGGTACTTAGCCTGTGCGCAATAACAACTGAGGTGCGGTTTTCCATCAACTTAGTTAAGGCTTCCTGCACCAGTTTTTCTGATTCTGAATCCAAAGCAGAGGTGGCTTCATCTAAAATTAATATAGGCGGGTTTTTTAACACAGCCCTGGCTATGCTGATGCGTTGTCTTTGGCCGCCAGATAGCTTGCTTCCCCTTTCGCCAATGGCAGTTTGGTAGCCAAACTCTGTTTCCATGATGAAATCATGTGCATTGGCAATTTTTGCCGCGGCTATTACCTGCTCTTCAGTTGCTGTTTCTAATCCGAATGCAATGTTGTTGAAAATAGTATCATTAAATAAAATCGATTCTTGTGTTACTATGCCCATCAATCCACGTAATGATTCAAGATCATAATCTCTTATCGATATGCCATCCAGTAATACCTCACCTGTGCTTGGATCATAAAAGCGAGGAATTAAATCTGCAAGCGTTGATTTACCTCCGCCTGATGGCCCAACTAAAGCTATGGTTTTACCTTTTTCAATTTTGACATTGATGTTTTTTAAGACTTCATCTTTTTGATTGTAAGTAAAACCTACTTGTCTGAATTCAATATCACTTTTAAACTCAGTTACTTTAACAGCATCTGCTTTATTGGTAATAGCCGGAACGGTATCAATAATTTGAAATACCCTTCGTGCAGAAGCCATACCTTTTTGCAAGCTTGTAATGCCGTTCGAAAAAGCTTTTGCGGGCTGTATTACCTGTGCAAAAATGCCGAGGTAAGAAAGAAACTCTGCAGCAGAAAGTTTCGATTGCTCATTTAATACCAATGTTCCTCCATAATAAAGTATAATGGCAACAATCACTACACCTAAAAATTCGGCAAGCGGAGAAGACAATTCATTCTTTTTGGCCATAGAGTAATTCACCTTGCGGTGATAACTGGCTTCTGCATCTGCTTTACTCAAAATATACTTGCGTGCATTAAAAGCTTTTACCACGCGCATTCCGCCCAATGTTTCATCCAACATGCTGATGAGCCTGCCCAGAGACTCCTGGCTTTGCCTTGCTTTCTTTTTTAATCTTTTGATAATTTCTGCCAGTATAGCGCCTGTTAAGGGTAAAACAATAATGGTAAAAATGGTGAGCTGCGCAGAAAGTATGAATAATGAAATAAAGTAAACAATAATGGTGATAGGTTCTTTGAGCACTGCTTTTAATGAATTTACCACTGTGGTTTCAATTTCCTGTACATCGCTCGTCATGCGAGAAATCAAATCACCCTTTCGCTCATTGTTAAAAAAGCCAATGTGCAGGGCGGTAACTTTTTCAAACATGTCCATGCGCATGTTTTTCACCACATCTACCCTTAACCTGGAAGCAACCATGCGCTCCAGGTAACGGAAAACGTTTGCCAGTAAGACAGAAGTTAGAATTAAGGCACAGATAAAAAGTAATGCAGCCGAAGCGCCATGTGTTGTAATTACCTGCAAAAAATAAAACCTGAAAAGCGTGATTATATAATCTATAGTTAAAGCAAATTCGGGTTGTTGAATTACTGCCGACTCTTCCCCTACCTGGTTGAATAGAATATTCAGTAAGGGTATCATCAATAAAATATTGAACACACCGAAGATCACACCCAGAAAAGAGTAAACAAAAAACTTCACTACATTAGGAATGAAGTTGTTGGCGTATTTGAATACCCTTAGATAAGTTTCCATCTTTTAAAAGTGATAATTGCGTTGGGCAATGTTCCAGCGCAAAGCTATAGAACTAATATTGGTTTTATTATTGAAGGCAGCCTCATCACTTCTGCTGTCGCGCATCAGGAAGCCCGCATCGAAAAATAAATTATGCTTTAACTGATATGAAGCCTTCAAATCAATCATGTAAATATCGTTCTGCACACCTTGTGCAATGGTATTGCCAAAAGTATTTGTTCTTGGTGCATTTAAACGCATTAGGTTACTGCCCCAATTGGTGGTAGCATCATCTCTGCCCACCCGAATGAAAAATGATTTAGCCACCAGGTTTAACCTGGGCAAAGGCTGATACCTCATGATGCCAATAAGCTCATAAAAGTTTGCACCCATAGGGTGTGCCAATGCCTGCCTGTAATGTGTGTAACTTCCGTATTGCCTGCTGTATGCATAGGTGTACGGTCTTACAATATTGCTTTCAACTTGTAAGTCGAGATTGTAGATGCCAAATGCATCTACATGTTTTACACCTGCCTGGTACGCAAATTTATTTCCGCCCCATCCATTGCCCTCCATTACATTGCTTAACACAAATTCATCAAGCACAACTTGTCCGTACAAAGAAAAGCCTTTAGCAAAATTCCATTTCAAATCTGCTCCGAGCAAAATATTATCGGCACTGCCGTTCTGATGTTCAACTGCCCGGAAGAATATGATGGGGTTGAGATATCCAAATTCAAAAGTTTTGGAGCTGTTGGCATCTCTCGGACTAAAAACTACTGATTCAAATAATCCCAAATTGAATCGCTTACCAATGTTAAAACTCAGGTGATGGTAGACGAAAAAGTTTTCGGGGTAACGGTCTTTATTGGGGTTGATAGCTCCGCTGCGGTTGGAAATAATATCCGCTACATGTTGCCTGATCATCCAGCGGTATTGAAACTTCCAGACTTTTACATCGGCTTTGAGGAAAAAGGCAGGCGGGGCAAAATCAGAAAAAATCATGGAACGATATCCATTGCCGGTAAAGAACTGATCGTGCCCTAATTGTAAATTAATGCTTTGGGTAGGATCAAAGGTGATGTAACCCCGGGCCTGCAAAAAATCGACACCATCACCTTTAAAGCGCTTCCACAAACCCTCACCCGGCACTACCATATTTCTGCGGTTATCATCCTCTGCAAAATATTCGGTATAAAAGGGAAGGCGGGCCTGGTTTTCGGATAGATAAGTGTAAAATCCAACTTTACGGTCTATCATTCCACGCACTTCAATACCTCTGGTATTAAAATAGAGTGGATCTTGCCTGAATTCATCGCTACCCAAACCAAAATAGATTACGGGATTAATGTGCAAATCCAGCTCGGGCTGATCAACATGGTAAAAATCAGATTTTACCCGGTAAAAATGTTTAAAAACAGGCTTGGTACTTAGATTCTCTTCTTTTGAAGCCCATTCCCAACTGTCGTTTCTGATGAATTGCAGGTTAAATTCATCAGCTGCAGATTGAATTAAACCATCAGCACGCACAGAATCCATCATTTTGATCACATCCTGCCTGCGATAGGGCTTGATAGAACTGAAAACCTGCGGATAAACCTTGCCTGATTTTACCTCGTAACGGTCAATCCAATGGTGATAATCTGCATTGGTGCTGAGGTAAGCACTTTGTGCCATGCCCGAATGAATCAACAACAGGCACAAAAATGACAGAATGAAACGCTTTAAACCGGCCATAAAAGCATCAAAATTAAGAAAAACTGCAAGCTCCTAAGATTTTCGGTTGAGGTTTTGCAGATCCGCCTGCTTTACCTATTTTTGTGCCTCTTTTGACGATTTTAAGGTAAAGACATGAAAAACGAAATACATCCTGATTATAACGAAGTGGTTTTCTGGGATACTTCCAGTGATTTTAAATTTATCACCCGCTCAACCATGAAGAGCAAGGAAACCATTAAGTGGGAAGATGGCAAAGAATACCCCGTAATTAAGGTTGAAGTAAGCTCTGCTTCTCACCCTTTCTTTACAGGCAAGAAATTGTTTGTTGATACAGCCGGTCGTGTTGAGAAATTCAACAAGAAATACGGTAAGAAATAAATTTTTTATTTCCAATCTGCTTGCAAAACCTCCCAGAACAGGGAGGTTTTTTTTATTGCTTTAAAGCAAAAGAACTTTCAATTAGCAGGCATAAAATTAACTTTGTTGCATGACCTGCATTCTATTTGACGACCCGCAACTGCGCAATCATTTACTACCCCTTACCTACACACGGCCCATAAGTGAAATACGTGTAGGCATTTTAACTATTCGGGAAAAATGGGAAAAAGCATTGGGTCAAAAACCGGGTTATATAACAGCCTCTTACCTGCAGAAAAAATATCCCTTGCCTAAATCGAGCGATTATCTTTTTATCAATGCAGCGTTATGTCCCAATGCAGCATTGCTGAAAGAAATTGAAAGCCTGAGGAATGGCGAAGGCATCTTGCACAATGGCAACCTGCTGGCTGCTAAACACAACGAGCCGGGCATACCTATGATTGAAAATCTTATCTGCAAAAATTTTGAGGCCGATATAAATCTTATTGACAGAGTTTGGAAAATTTTCAGCTTGAACGCGGCTGAATTAAAAACAGACTTTAGCTTCATTACTGCGGGCAGGCAATCAGCAGCAATACAAGACAAACACACGATTGTGTATAACCGTAATCAAATTTTTTTAGAAGAAGGTGTAAATATTAAAGCAGCAGTATTAAATGCAGAAGATGGTCCAATCTATCTCGGCAAAAATGCAGTAGTGCAAGAAGGTGCTTTGATCAAAGGTTCTTTTGCGCTTTGTGAAGGTTCGCATGTAAACATGGGTGCCAAAATGAGAGGCGATACAACCATTGGACCTTTTTCTAAAGTGGGTGGCGAAATAAGCAACTCAGTAATTTTTGGTTACAGCAACAAAGCACATGATGGATTTTTGGGTAATGCCGTAATTGGCGAATGGTGTAATATTGGTGCCGATAGCAACAATTCAAACCTGAAGAACAATTATGAAAACGTAAAACTTTGGAGCTACGTGAAAAATGGCTTCGAAGATACCGGTCTGCAGTTTTGCGGATTGATCATGGGTGACCACAGCAAGTGCGGCATTAATACCATGTTTAATACCGGTACAGTAATTGGCGTTTCAGCTAATATTTTTGGCGATGGCTTTCCCAGAAATTTTATTCCATCTTTTGCGTGGGGTGGCGCTGCTGGCTTTACAACCTTTCAATTAAAAAAAGCATTTGAAACAACCGAAAAAGTAATGGCGAGAAGAAAAGTTGTATTTGATGAAGTTGAGAAAAATATTTTAGAAAAAGTATTTGAGTTAAGTGCCTTACAAAGAGTATGGGAGAAAAAATAGATTAACAATGTGTTAAGGTGTTTATGTGCTAACGTAATACAAGAACCTTAACACCTTAACACACAAACACCTCAACACCTTAAAGCATGAGATTTGCCGATGTACCCGGTCTGTATGAAATAAAAAATGTGCTTGCCAACGCAATTAATGAACAGCAAGTGGCGCACGCGCAGTTATTTCTGTCCGCGAAAGGTGCGCTAAACCTGCCGCTTGCCATTGCTTATGCCTCATACCTGCATTGCACAAACAAAACAGGAACTGATAGCTGCGGCACTTGCGCTGCCTGCAGTAAAAGTTTAAAATTCATTCATCCCGACACACACTTTATATTCCCACTAAGTAACGTTCTAAAAGAAAGTGATGAAGACAAACAAAAAGCCAACATCCTTAAATTGTGGAGGAATTTTTTGCTGGAGAAGCCTTACGGTGATGAAGACGACTGGCTGAGTTTTTACGGAGGAGAAGACAAACAAGCCAATATCTCTAAAGAAACTGCACGCGATATCATCAAATCACTTTCATTAAAGCCTTTTGAAAGTAATTACAAAGTCATGATTATCTGGATGCCCGAGTATATGCATCCATCGGCAGCTAATGCCATTCTTAAAATCTTAGAAGAGCCGGCAGCACAAACAGTGTTTTTGCTGGTAACTAACCAGGCAGAGAAATTATTACCTACCATACTTTCAAGAACACAAATTCACAGTGTGCCCTTATTGGATGATATAGAGCTTCAATCTTACCTGACGGATAAATTAGGTTTCGAAAAATCTAAAGTTGAAAGCATCATAACACTGGCCGAGGGTAGTATTAATCGCGCAGTAAAAATTATGGATAATGCTGAAGAAGATAACCGGCAAACATTCACAGAATGGATGCGCAGTTGCTTCAAAAGAGAATA
>DAOLDI010000097.1:0-7370 GCA_035327445.1 Cyclobacteriaceae bacterium
TTTGTGCTTGTCTTTGGTAAGCTTTCTGTTTGTGCCTCAGCTACCAAGATGCTTAAGCAGCTGATTGCGATGATGATTACATTTGCTTTCATGGTTTTTATTGTTTTTTTTGACAAATCTGGGCGCTTCAGAGTACTCGAATGTTCGGATATGTAAGTTCGAACGTCTTTTTTCTAATGTTTTTCTGATTTTTTTGATAGTTCAATTACAAGCGATAGTCCCCGGGCTTTACTTAAGAATAATGATGTCGTTGCCTGCCCCCGGCTGAAAGGGGCCTCCAAACGTATCAGCATCTTTCAAACTGTAATTGAAGAAATCATTTACCAGCGCTTCATATAGCTTGCGCTGTTCATCATGTCCAGGTATCAGCAAATATTTGAATGGCAGAAAGAAAAAGATATCTGTAAAACTGAAGTGGTTGGAGCCTTTGAGCATGAAACGATAGCCTTCTCCCCGGGCATATTGCAGGAAGAGTCGGTCAAAATCTTCAAACATGATTTGATGATATTGTTCGCGGTTAACTTGCATGCTACGCAATTGCTTATCGCTCAAAGCTGTGGCTGCAATGGGCGCTGAGCGCAACTCAAGTAAAGGCTTACTGCTACCTTTACCAGCATGTTTACCAAAATAGTATCCATCCATATTGGCAGCAGCTGAAAATGTTGTATCAAGTGTTATGGTATTAAATGAGCTAGCTCCGCCAAAGGAATGCCCCAATAATCCCATCTTACTGCTGTCCATGTTTTTAAAGAGCAATGAATCATTTTCATCCTGCAGGGCATTTAGCAGATAATTTTTCACTGCAATATGGTCAGATGTCCATTCATTGATAATGGCATTTGCCAGCGCTTGATTGTTGTGAAGATTTTCTAAAAAGATGTTTCCAATTGGACCTTCAGGAAAGATTGAGCCTGATGAATATCCGTGATGCTCAATGGCGACAACAATAAATCCATCACTGGCCAGCCTACGGCATAGCAGCGTATTTTGTAATCGGTAACCTGATAATCCGTGCGAAAAAATGATCACCGGAAAAGCTTCCTTTTTACTTATGCCGGCCTTAGAAATATAATAGTGCGAAGCAGGAAGTTTAGTAAGTAAGAATGCTGGGGTACCGAGCACCCTGGCCAGGTTTTTCCTAAAGTGTTTTGTCTCGGGAAAGTATGGGCTTTTGTGATTTGCAACATGATTTCTATCAACCGGATAGAAAATGCTGATTAAAAGATTTCGCTTACCATTGGCAAAGGTTTCTTCTGAACGGGTTGAATCAACAACAATTCTTTCGGATAGACCAACCTCAAACCGGCCTTCAACTTGGGGAAACTGAAGTGGGAGAAAAAATTCTTTGAGCAGCAGCAAAAGGATGGCTACTCCTGCACCTGCAATCAGTTTAAAATAGACAGACTTCTTCATGCCAATTAACTTTTTGTACAAAGAAGCTGCAGGTAATCTCTTACTTTGTTCGGATTTGCAATTCCGAACCACTATAGGCTTAAGAATATTGCCTTTTATAGGCAGAGGGTGTAAGGCCAGTTACTTTTTTGAAGGTTGTATTGAAAGTGGTTTTAGAGTTAAAGCCAGACTCAAAACCGATTCCCACTAAAGAATATTTATCAGCGCTTTTATCTGCCAGCAGGCGCTTGGCATATTCTACCCTGTATGTATTCACAAGGTCATAAAAACTTTTTTCTAAAACAGTATTAATGGCCTGCGATACCAGGTAAGGTTGTATTTCTAATGCTTCACCAAGTTCTTTAATTGAAAGATTTTCATTTTTGTAGTACTCATGCTCTTCCATTGCTTTAACAACTTTATCTGCTATGTTTTTAAGCTCATCGCTGACTGTTTTTTCTTCTAAAGTTTTTTGTGTGGCTGGCGCGGCATCTGTTTTGTTCTGCTCCAGCAAAGTGCGAAGCTTGTAAACTTCCGGAGAGATTTTTCCGCGTATTGTTACAAAATACAGGAACACTGTAATGGCTGCCATGTTCAACAGGCATGCGGTAGTAGAAAATTCAGGCGCTGATAAAATGTAGGCAAACATTGCATATGAAACAATGATGGTGAAGAGGAAGCCCAGTATCAATTGTTTGATCCAGTGTAAGCCAAGCCTGTTGAGGTAAGAAAAATTGGCTAGAATATTTTTGCGATGATCCTGGTAGGCGCGGTAATAAAGAACAAAATAAAATGCGATGTATAACAAGTTTGACAATGAAATGATAACATCATAAGGGTCTTGCCCTCCTTCATAGATGTAATCTACTTCATACTTTTCTGCGATATAGTATACATAAGCTACAGCAACCGGAATATAAGCCACAGCAAAAGAGAAGTGTTTGAGCATGCGGCTGGGTTTTATAGCAGCTGTCAAACTTCTTATGTAGAGATATAGGCTTGATATGGTAATGAATTTGATGCAATGAAACACCCACACATGCTTCCAGCCAATGATATACTGCAGCAAAGGGGCCATCAGGATAATTACAGCGGTTATGATAAATGTTGCAAGTAAAGAGTTGGAGTTTCTATCACGCTCAGGATAAAATAAAACCACCAGCGCAAGAATAATCCCCTGTATAATGCCAAACAGGGTAATAAGTATGAGTATGTTTTCCTGCCAGAAGGTATTCATCAGATGAATTCACTTAAAACTGGTTTTTAAATAAATAAATATTCTGCATAATCCGAACTCCTGCCGCCATTTAGAGTGCTGAAACAACTGCCTTCAATATCCGCATGCTTAACAGCTTGCGGCTAAGCTTGTCGGCTTATCATATACCCATACATTTGATAAGAAAATTCAAAAATCTTATCACTCTCAACCATCTTTGATAAGAAAACCGAGAAATCTTATCATATGTAGCAGCCAAGCCCCAGCCTGCAAGCCCAGCTAAATCTGAAAAATTTCCCAATCAAGAGCCTGGAAAAATCTAGATGAAATTGCGCAAGACCCCCCTCTCCGGTTGGAGAGGGGTTGGGGCTGAGGTTTAAGTAAAACTTTTGTAAATGCTTTGTGTCTTCGCGTCCCCGTCTGGCCGGTAGGTTTGTGGTCTTATGTTTTAATTCATAATATGGTCTTCATAAATATCGCATTGCAATAAACGCCAATACATGAAAATCAAAAATTTCAGCCTTCTCCTGCTCTTCGCGGCAGCCTTCAGTACAAACCTGCATGCACAGCAAATCACCCCAACAGATTATGAACGCGCAGTAAGTTTGCTTTGGCAAAATGTGAGCAACAAAAAAGCTTTTCGCTTACAGCTTTACCCCATTTGGTTTGCCGACAGCACCGGCTTCTGGTACCGGTATCAAAGCAAAGAAGGCAAACAATACATGAAGGTTGAATTTGCGCGCATGCAAAAAGAAAATCTCTTCGACCATGCCCGCCTGGCAGCAGCCTTAAGCGAAGAACTTAAAGAGCAGGTAAATGAAAATGATTTACCCCTGGAAGCACTGGAGTACATCAGCAAAAATCAATTGAAGTTTCGCGTAAAGGATAAAACGTATCTGCTTGATTTAAGTAACTATCAACTTAAAGCGGAGGAGCCCGCAGCAAGACGCAATGCTTTTGAAAGCACTTCGCCCGATGGGAAATGGATTGCCTATGCGAAAGATTATAACCTCTTCGTCAAATCAACCGAGAGCGGTGCAGAAAAGCAGCTCAGTAATGCAGGAGAAAAAAATTATGAATACGCCTCTTATTACGGCTGGGGCGATATCATGGAAGGAGAAGGCGGAGAGCGTCCGCAGCGTTTTAACGTAAGCTGGTCGCCAGATTCAAAATGGATTTACACCAACATCTGCGATTTGCGCAGCGCCAATAAAATGTACCTGCTCGACTGGAGTATTGATACCCTCTACAGACCCAAATTACTTTCGTATTACCGCGGCTCACCAGGTGATACCGGCATGGTGTACATGATACCGGTTTTGTTTGATGTGCAGCAGGGCAAAGAAATTAAACCTAACCTGCCCCGTAACACGCACATCAACGCAGTGAATGCGCGCTGGAGTAAAACAGGAGATAAGTTGTATGCCAACTATGCCACGCGTGGTTTTCAGAACCATCACCTCAAAGTGCTCGACATGCGCAGCATGCAAATGCAGGAGCTCATACATGAACAAAGCAAAACCAATATTGATAATTTCAATTACTGGTTGCTGGAAGAAAAAAACAAAATCCTTTTCACTAGTGAGCGCAGCGGATGGAAACAACTCTATGTACTTGATTTGAAAAGCAAAGCCATCACCCAACTTGCGCCAGGAAATTATTATGTAGATAATATATTGCGCATAGATGAGAAAGCCGGCCTGGTGTATTTCACGGCATCGGGCAAAGAAGCAGGAAGAAATCCGTATCATCAGCATTTGCATCGCGCAAGTATTGACAAAAAAGATTTCAGGCTACTCACACCTGAAAACCTGCATCATGAAATCAGTATAGAACCGGGCGGAAAGTATTTTACAGATAATTATTCTACCGCACAAACGCCTACTACTACAGTGTTGCGGGATACTAAAACCGGTAAGGTCTTGCTTGAATTATCAAAAGCAGACATCAGCGATTTGATAGCCATGAACTGGCAGGCGCCTGAAACATTTACTGCTATTGCCCGCGATGGCAAAACAGAAATTTATGGTGCCATGTGGAAGCCCAGGAATTTTGACCCCAACAAAAAATATCCTGTCATCGACCACAGTTATACCGGTCCGCATACGCAGGTGTTCCCGCGCAACTTCATGCATGTGCTCAGTGGAAACAACCAGGCATTGGCAGAGTTGGGTTTTATTGTAGTGATGATTGATGGCCTGGGCTCTTCTGGCAGGTCGAAAGCCTTTCATGATGTATCCTACAAAAACATGGGCCGCAACCTTACCGACCACGTGCTGGCCATTCAGCAACTCGCAGCAAAGCATACCTGGATTGATGCGGAGCGCGTGGGTATATTCGGTCATTCGGCCGGTGGTTATGATGCCGGCCATGCCTTACTTGAGTTTCCTGATTTTTACAAAGTAGGTGTGGCCAGTTCAGCCGACCATGACCACCGCATGGAGAAAGCCTGGTGGCCCGAGATGTACATGGGCTGGCCGGTAGATACGGCTTATCACAACCAGAGTAACATTACCATGGCCGCCAACCTGAAAGGCAAATTGTTGCTGGTGCATGGGGGGATAGATGAGAATGTAAATCCATCGGCCACATTTAAGCTGGCAGAATATTTAGTGCAGGCAGATAAAGAATTTGATTTACTGATTTTCCCGAGTCAGCGACACGGCTACAGCGGCAAGCATGGAGATTACTTTACGAAAAAGCGCTGGAATTATTTTGTGGAACACTTACTGGGCGCAAAGCCTATCTGGGATTTTTCGCTGGAGGAGAAGTAGAATTGTTGTGCTTGTGAGAACGCTTTAATTAAATTCTTTCTTATGCTGTCTGAATTTTCGAAGTAGGCAATTAGCAAATTGCAGTAGGCAAATGCTTAAGATATGGCAAGCATCCTGAATTTTATGTTAAAAACTTTTGCCTACTGCCTACTGCCAACTAACAAGCCTAGTTGCGACACACAAAATCATTAGCAATCAAATCAGCAATAAATAAAGGTCCTCAGCCAAAATACCCATTCCCCTTCGCCATTAATCCAGCGAGTAAAGGAATAATGAAAAGTAAAAGCAATTCCATGCGCAGCATCCAGAAAAGGGCAGCGGGCACTTCAACATTTTCATGAGCATCGCCCTTCCTGTTTTTCAAAAAGAATATGGTAGGATAAATAGAAAGCAAACCAATGATGATGAACAAAAAGAGCTTGGTATGAAAAATCCAGTTCTTGCTGTAGTATTCAGTTGGCTTGCCAAAACCACCCAGCCAAAGCGTAAGGCCAACGCCCAATAAAGCCAATGCAGCAATGCCATATACGGCATCAATACGCGCCAGGCGTGAGATTTCAATTCGGCTTAAATTTTTTTTCAGCAACAAGTGTTCAGACACCAATGTGCCAACAATGGCAAAGATGCTGATGAAGTGGAGGTAACGAAGCAGGAGTTCAACTGTCATAGGTTTGCAGTATAAATTGTAAAAACTAAATGCTAGCAATAGATTAAATTAACATAAACTTAGAAATTCTTACAGTATACTCAGACAGCGCCTTGGCCTCCCGGGTAATCGGGACTTGGACTGGCAGTGGAAAGTGTAGATTGGGCACAGCGCTGGATGAGTATACGGGTCCCGACAAATCGGGAGGCCCCTGAGCAATTAAATTAATTGGTATTTAATACTAACATATGGCTAATAAAGAAGACCATGACCGATTTAAGAAGGATTAAGGATTATCGTATTCTATATTATCTAAGCCCAATATTTGATCAAATATGAAAATGCACACAGCGCTTCCGGTAATTGCCAAACCAGTTATAGATACTGAACTGCTCTTTTCCATGAACCCCGAATTGCTGAACGATGCTTTCATTTATGTGCATTGTCATTTACCTGCCATGTCACAAGAAATGCTCATCCGTATTTGGAGCAGTACCTATCTGATTGGCAAAGCTTGTGGCAGCAAATCAAAACTCATGCACGCAGAAAACATTACCTTCGCTCCGCTGTGGACGCTCGTACCAGAAAATTTTGATTATCATTTTCTCCTGATTTTTGAATCGCTGCCCCGCGATTGTAAAGTGTTTGATTTGTTAGAAGACACCGCACAAGACGGAGGATTTTTTATTCCGAATATCAAACGCAATGATAGCGATGTGTACCAGGTTCAGATTAATGGATAAATTTATATGCTGAACATTTCTGTGAAATTCATGCGGCTATTATTTTTAAGCTAAACAAATTTATATGTCAACCAAAATTACAGTTAACAACAACGGCTTTCTGAAAATTGAAGGAGAATTTGAAATAGTAGATATGCAGGGCAATGCCTATGGCTTGCAGGGCAGAACAGTGGTATCGCTGTGCCGCTGCGGCTTGTCAAAAAATAAACCCTTTTGCGATGGCTCACACAAAGGGCATTTAGAGCATGAGGCAAAAGCATTTGACTTGCCCCCCAAGAAGGTCTGAAAAGAAGTTTTCAACACAAGAGCCCCGGTTTCACTAAAAAAATCGGGGCTTTACTTTGGATATAGCACCCTTCACTCATTAGTACTGGTATGGACATTCAATAAGGGCTACATTCGTAAACCTGAATGTATAACCTAACCACCAAGCCATGAACAAAATTGTTAAGTATGCAGCCATTGTGATTGTGATTGTCGCAGTGCTGATTGCCTTTCTGCTCATGTATGTAAGTACTGCCTTGCCGGATGTTGGTGCTGCTGAAGAAATCAGTATAGAGTACACAGAAGAAAGAATTGACCGCGGCCGCTATCTGGCA